>CAMLKS010000123.1 GCA_946480675.1 uncultured Bacteroidota bacterium | reverse complement strand
TGTAAACACCAGTATGCCTGAAAGCAGAAAATAACCTATTAGCTTGCGTTTATCTATATGGCTGTAGAAAAAGATCAGCGGAGCTATAAAAATGAATGCTTCTTTTGCAAAAGGGCCTAAAAATATAGCTGTAATCAACATGGCTGTACGCTGCTCCTTAATACCCAGTAATACCATTGCCACTATTACGCAAAACAACGAATCAACCATTGGCAAAGCTGCTGTATATGAGGTATATCTGCAGGTAAGCATCACCAGCAAACCAAGTATAGATATGACAGTTGACAACCCATATGCCTTACAATACCTGTATATTAATACCCCGTAGTAAGACATCAGGGAAATGTTTATCAGAAAAAAACTAAATGGCAAGCCAAAGTCCCCCTTGAAATAAGATGGGGCAAGTTTTGAAAAGATACCGCCGAATACTTTGTTGAGTGCCGCAGCTGCAAATGGAATGATTACCCTGAATCTGCGCACAGGGCTCTGATCAAAGTCAAATTGAGCTAAGCCCAAATAGGTATAGCAGTCTTTGGTTTGAGATAAATCGAAAGCGAATAGAATAGCAATAGCAGGCCCGGTCATAACGGCCATGCAAAACAGGAACACTAAATTATGTTCGCGCAATAGAAAACGACGAATTGCCTGCATACGAGGCAAACATATAGAAACAATAAAATAAAAGGAAACGAAAAAAGATGAGAGCTGTTGAGCAGGATTGAACTGCCGACCTCTTCCTTACCAAGGAAGTGCTCTACCACTGAGCTACAACAGCTTTGATAAGAGCGGGAGACGAGATTCGAACCCGCGACCTACAGTTTGGAAGACTGTCGCTCTACCGACTGAGCTACTCCCGCTTGTTTTACTTACACATCGCACAATTGCTAAAGAGCAAAACAATGTAAAGTGGGCAGAGAAGGATTCGAACCTCCGAAGTCGTAAGACAGCAGATTTACAGTCTGCCCCCGTTGGCCGCTTGGGTATCTGCCCGGCCATTTCATAAAAATAAAAAGAGCCGCTTGCCGGAATCGAACCAGCGACCTACTGATTACAAATCAGTTGCTCTACCAGCTGAGCTAAAGCGGCTTAATTTTATTGCATTGAGAAAGAACTATCCGTCAGAAACGGGATTGCAAAAGTAGACAACAAAATGATTTTTGCAAATTTTTTTCAGGCAATTTCAACGCAAAACCTCACAATTCTTTAGTTTATATATGAGGCAATGAAGTTAATAGTATCCCGCACCGTAGCAGTATCGGTAGGATACACCGTGTAGTATCTGCCATTAAGTGTATACCCAAACTGATCTACTTTTCCCGAACCGGAAACGATGGTGATATACGTACCGGCAACCGTTTGATTATCTTTTATGACGAATGCTGTAGGTATATCCCTTTCGTATGTTTTGGTAGTAGGATTGTAACTCAGCCCTATATCACCTTTAATATTGCCGGTACCTTTGTCCATAAAGTTGGATACAGTAAAGCTCACATTACTGCCTGCTATTTCTGCAATGGTCATGGTATATAATCGCTTGGTACCGCGGTTAGGTATGGCACTGCTGCCTACCGTAGTTTCTTCTACTTTCCATTTACCTATCATTCTTTCAATAGAACGTTTACCACAGTCGCTTTCTTCAAATCCATTCAAACACATACATTTCCCCTGCACACAGTCGCCACCGTTTTTACAGGTAACATTTGCACAGCTATCCGGCACAGCAGATTTTGATTCTTTATTACACGCCACATAAACCACCGAAGCAAAAAGGGCCATTGTGGTTAAAAACGTAGTCAATACCAGTCTTCTGAAACGGTTCATCATTAGGGTGTGTGCTTTTTACAAAAATAAAACATCCTATCGCTTCCAGCTAAAGTACACGGTCATAATAGTGTCTTTAGTTGCCAGCTTCTTCTGTATGCTGTAGATACCGGTTATGTTGCCGGTAAGGCTATCTACCACGCCATTGCCGCTCTTTATGGTTACAAAGCTATCCACCTTCCTATCGGCCTGGAAACTAAACTTCAGCGGCGCGGTGCGTGTGCACAGCAAGGCATCTACCGTATCCATAAAACCATATATATAGAAACTGTCTTTAGTTGCACCGCCATCTATCACTACCGGATAATTGATGCGGGTTCCTACGCGGTTCATAGAATCGCTTGCATTCCAGTTGCCTTCAAATTTTTCGTTCCATTGTTTCTGGCAGAAATCCCCTTCATATCCTGTAGGACAGGCACATTTTCCCTGCACGCATACGCCTCCATTATCACATATCACGGTACCGCATTTATCTTTTATGCAGGCCGTGTAGGAAACAACAAAGAACAGGGATAATACTGCAAATGCAGTAACAAAATAGCTATGGCGCATGCTGCAAAGATAAAAGCCTCCCTTTAACGGGGAGGCTATAAATTTTATTTTCAATCGGGCCATCATATTTGTTTCAGCTCGCTCACCAGGTCCTGCAGCACTTTCTTCGCATCACCAAACAGCATAGATGTTTTGGGGCGGAAGAATAGTTCATTCTCAATACCAGCATACCCCGGTTTCATGCTTCGTTTGTTTACAATCACATGCTCTGCTTTTTCTACTTCCAATATCGGCATTCCATATATCGGGCTGCCCGGGTCATCTTTAGCAGCAGGGTTCACTACATCGTTGGCGCCCAGTATCATCACCACATTTACAGAACCCATCTGGTCGTTGGCATCTTCCATTTCCAGCAGTTTTTCATATGGCACATCGGCTTCGGCCAGCAATACATTCATGTGCCCCGGCATACGTCCCGCTACGGGGTGAATACCATAAAACACTTCCACACCTTTATCATTCAGCAGCTTTTCCAGCTCGTGGCAGGCATGCTGTGCCTGGGCTACGGCCAGGCCATAGCCGGGTATGATCATCACTTTCTGCGCATATGCCATCAGCACTGCGGTATCATTCAGCGATATTTCTTTGTAGTTGCCCTGTTCTTTTGTACCACTGGCTCCACTACTAACTTTGTTACCGCCAAAAGAACCTATCAATACATTTTTCAGCGAGCGGTTCATGGCTTTGCACATCAATATAGTAAGTATCGTACCGGCAGAGCCTACCAATATACCACCCGTCAGCATTACTGGGTTGTTGTACAGAAAGCCGCCAAAGGCCGCTGCCACACCAGTAAAAGAATTGAGCAACGATATCACCACCGGCATATCGGCACCGCCTATGGGGAAGACAAACAATATGCCATACACCAGCGACAACGCAAGCACTGTGTAAAATAACGCTATAGTTATGGCGGGCCTCGCCGCTACAATGTATATTGTCAACACAGTAATAACACCTAATAGCAGCAGGTTGATGATGTGTTGCCCGTTAAAAGAAAAATCTTTGATTTTGCCATTCAGCTTGCCCCAGGCTATGATGCTGCCTGCAAATGACACGCTACCTATCACCATACCCAGTATAATAGTGATAAACAGAGTACCCGGTATAATAGTAAAGATGGTTGTCCCCGCTTCCTCATATAGTTCCGGCGATATGCCTGTTGTATGGTGCTTGAACTCAATAATGGATATCAGCATGGCGCAGGCTCCACCCATACCGTTAAAGAGGCTCACCATTTCGGGCATGGCGGTCATCTGTACTTTCTTGGCAGCAAGCGTACCCACGATGCTGCCTATTATCAGCCCGCCAAATATCCAGCCGTAATTACCCAGCCGGTTACCGGCTTCGTCTGTATACAGGAATATGGTGGCCAGTATAGCTATCGTCATACCTGCGGCGGCTACAAGGTTTCCCTTACGTGCACTATCGGGGTGCGACAGCATTTTTAAACCCAGTATAAATGTGATGGAACCTATCAGGTAACTAAGCGGTAATATTATGTTGGTCATCTGGTTGTTTTTGAAAAGGCAATTGCTTTAATGTCTTGTTGCTGCACGCAACCACTTTCTTACGATCGCTTCTTTTTCTTTTTGTCAAACATTTCCAGCATCCTGTCGGTCACCACAAAGCCCCCCACTACATTCAGTGTACCCAGTATCACTGCCAGGAAGCCTAATATCAATGCGAGATAATCATCTGCAGGTGCTTGTCCCATTACTATGATGGCACCGATAATTACCACACCATGTATGGCATTGGCGCCACTCATCAGCGGGGTGTGCAGTACTGATGGCCCGCGCGATATTACTTCAATACCCAGGAATACCGATAGTACCACAATCGTCAGCAGGCGGTATGTAGCAGGGTCAGTAAATAATTGTGTTATGAAATTCATGTATTAAGCATTTGCGGTTTGCGGAGTTATCATTGATTGCACACGTTCATTGGTAATGCTGCCTGCATGTGCTATGCAGGTACCTTTCACAAGGTCATCGTTAAAGTCCAGGTGCAGGCTACCATCTTTATCTATCACAAGTTTCAGGAAATTGAGCACATTTTTGCCATATACCTTGCTGGCATCAGATGGTGCTGTAGCCGGCAATGCGGAATTGCCTACTATAGTCACACCTTTGTACAGTACAGTTTCATTATTGCGTGTCAGGTCGGTATTGCCGCCTGTTACAGCTGCTATATCTATTATCACTGATCCCGCACGCATATCCTCAATCATTTCTCTTGTTATCAGTATGGGGGCTTTCCTGCCGGGTATTTGTGCCGTAGTAATGATGATATCTGCCTTCTTCGCATGTTCATGTATCTTATCCTTCTGCCTTTGCTGAAACTCGGCACTTTGTTCTACCGCATATCCACCGGCTTTCGATGCATCAGCAGCGCCCTCTACTTCTACAAATTTGCCACCCAGGCTCATTACCTCTTCCTTCACTGCAGGGCGGGTATCAAACACTTCCACCACCGCGCCCAGGCGCTTAGCAGTAGCTATGGCCTGTAGTCCCGCCACACCGGCACCCAATATCAAAACTTTAGCAGGCGGTATACTACCTGCCGCTGTCATGAACATAGGAAAGTAACGGCTGTATTGATATGCTGCCAGCAGCACTGCTTTATACCCGGCAATATTCGCCTGCGAGCTCAATACATCCATGGCTTGTGCACGTGTAGTACGCGGTATGGTATCCATACTGAATACGGTATAGCCTTTCGTAGCCCATTGCTGCATTTGTCCTGCATTGTATAGCGGTTGATACACGCCCAGTATTACGGCATTACTATTCAGCTTATCAGGTACGTTATCTCCGTGCATGGTCAACAGCAACCTGGCTTCGGCGGCAATATCTGGCCGGCTTTTTATTTGTGCACCGGCTGCTATATAGCTATTATCATCAAAAAACGCATGATCTCCGGCACCGCTTTCTATCCATACTTCCGCCTTCAGCTTCACCAATGCAGCTACCACTTCAGGCACCAGCGACACTCTTGTTTCGGGAGCCTGTTCTTTCAATACGCCTATTATCATATCAAGGATGGGATTCGTTTGAGAATATATGAAAAATACTTTTTTTCTGTGATAAGTCAAAATACCATGCCTTTAAAGCAACCATAAAATAATAAAGCGCTGTTAGCCGCTTTGCGCTTAATTTTGCCGCCTATGCATTACGTTTCAGCAGAGGGCATCAGCAAGTCTTTTGGAGTAAAACCATTATTCAGTAATATTTCTTTTCATATCAACGAGGGCGATAAAATAGCCCTGGTAGCCAAAAACGGTAGTGGTAAATCTACCCTGCTGAAGATGCTGGCAGGACAGGATCAACCCGATGACGGCACCGTATGGATACATAAAGATGTAACTGTAGCACTCTTCGAGCAGGAGCCTAAGTTTAATGAAGCCTTATCTGTACTGGATAATATATTTCACTACAAGCACCCGGTAGCCGAAGCCCTGCGCGATTATGAGCGCATTGTGGATGCAGAAGAAAAAGACCCCGTTGCGCTATCGGAAGCACTGGCAAAGCTGGACGAACTGAATGCGTGGGATTTTGAGGCCAAGGTGAAACAGATATTAGGCAAGCTGAATATCCACCATTTGCAGCAGCCGGTCAATACGCTTTCCGGTGGCCAACGCAAACGGGTAGCCCTGGCACAAACGCTGATAGACATCGGCTTTGAGCATAAGCACGTGCTGCTGATAATGGACGAACCTACCAACCACCTGGATGTGGGCATGGTAGAATGGCTGGAACATTACCTGAACCAGGAAAATGTAACCCTGCTGCTCGTTACCCACGATCGTTATTTCCTGGATAGTGTGTGCGATGAGGTATGGGAACTGGATGGCTCTACTCTATTTGAATACAAAGGCGATTACGAAAACTATATAGAAAAGAAGGCGGCGCGTATAGAAAGCCAGCAGGCCAGCATTGATAAAGCTAAAAACGAGTACCGCAAAGAGCTGGAGTGGATGCGCAAGCAACCCAAGGCACGCACTACCAAATCGCGCAGCCGTATCGATAATTTTTACGATGTAGAAGCACGCGCCAAACAACGCATAGAAGACAGCAAGCTGGAACTGCAAATGAAAATGAACCGCCTGGGCGGTAAAATTGCAGAACTGAAAAAGGTGTATAAAAGCTTTGGCGATAAGGTAATACTCAAAGGCTTTGACTACACTTTTAAAAAGGGCGACCGTATAGGTGTGGTGGGTAAGAATGGGGCCGGAAAATCTACCTTCCTGCAAATGTTGCAGGGCCACGAACCTGCCGATAGTGGTAAGATAAACATCGGCGATACGGTCATCTTCGGCAACTTTTCTCAACAGGGGTTAGAAATAAAAGAAGATATGCGCGTTATAGAGTTTGTAAAGCGCATAGCCGAAAATTTCCCGCTTGCAAATGGCGGTTCGTTAAGTGCAGCCCAATTCCTGCAGCTATTCCTTTTCCCGCCCGAACAGCAATATACCTACCTCAGCAAGCTGAGCGGTGGCGAAAAGAAACGTCTGCAATTGTTGTCTGTACTCTTTCGCAATCCCAACTTCCTGATACTTGATGAACCTACTAATGACCTGGACCTGCCCACCCTTTCCGTTCTTGAAAACTTCCTGAGCGAATACCAGGGCTGCCTGCTCATCGTATCGCACGACAGGTATTTTATGGATAGGCTGGTAGACCACCTGTTTGTATTTGAGGGCGATGGTGTGGTGCGCGATTTTCCCGGCAACTACTCTCACTACCGCATCTGGGAAAAGGAAGAGGAACAAAAGAAAAAGCAGCAGGTTAGCGCACCGGAACCGGTAGCACAAAATAGCACTGCAGAAGCACCTACCGGCAAACCTAAAGACAAGAAGAAACTTTCCTTCAACGAGA
>CAMLKS010000122.1 GCA_946480675.1 uncultured Bacteroidota bacterium | reverse complement strand
AACTCTTTACTACCTTTGCGGGCATATGCATTCCATTATCATTTTTGCTTCCGGCAGGGGTTCCAATGCCCGCGCTATCATAGACCATTTTAAAAACACAGGGCAGGCACGTGTATCGCTTATAGTAAGTAACAAGACTGATGCCGGTGTGCTGGATATTGCAAAAGATGAGCATATACCCTTCCTGATAATAGACAGGGAAACTATAAAAGGAACACTGCTACTGGAACAGCTGGCAGAGCACAACCCATCGCTGATAGTACTGGCAGGCTTCCTGTGGAAGATACCGGCATCGCTGGTGGCAGCATATCCCAACCGTATTGTAAACATTCACCCGGCCCTGCTGCCCAACTATGGCGGCAAGGGTATGTATGGCCACCATGTGCACAATGCCGTACTGGCCAATAAAGAACGTGAATCGGGCATTACCATACACTACGTAAATGAAGTATATGATAGCGGCGATATTATAACACAGGCCAGGTGCCGTATAGATGAAAACGATACGGCTGATACATTGGCGAATAAAATTCACCAGTTGGAACACTTTTTTTACCCAAGGTCAATAGAGTATCTATTGAACCACGAGTAAAACAAGCTGTTATGGCAACTAAAGCGAAGAACAACAATGTAAAGATTGGCATCACCGATGAGCATCGGCAGGATGTAGCCAATGAGCTGCAACTGCTATTGGCCGATGAGCATGTACTATATGTAAAGACCCGCAATTTTCACTGGAATGTAGAAGGGCTGGAATTTGGTGTGCTGCACAAATTTTTTGAAGAGCAGTATAACCTGCTTGCCGACTGGATAGATGAGATAGCAGAACGAATTCGTTATATAGGCCATTATTCTACCGGCAGCATGTACGAGTTTTTGCAGCACACAAGGCTGCAGGAAGAAAATGGCGGTAAGCTACCGGCTACGCAAATGTTGCAGAAACTTTTGGACGATCACCAATCTATTATCCGCAGCATACGCGAATCGATAGAGAAGGTGCAGGACAAAGACGATGATGTGGGTACGGGCGACTTCCTTACAGAGATATTGCAGAAGCATGAAAAGATAGCCTGGATGATACGTGCCCACCTGGCACAGTAGCATTACCAGTCGCTACGACGCATCTGCTTTTTAAAAGATTCACGGCGCTTGGATTCCAGGCGCCTTTCTTTTGCAGCCTTGCCGGGTTTTGTAGGCTTGCGCTTTTTAGGCACTATAAGGCTTTCTGCTACCAGTTCCTGCATCTTTTGCAGGGCTATGTGTTTATTCTCCAGTTGCGAACGGGTTTCGCTGCTTTTTACTATCAGGTAGCCATCTTTATTGATGCGGTTGGCAAGCTTGGTTTGTATCAGTTCTTTTTCTTCAGGCGTGAAGGCATGCGAGTTTTGAATATGCCACCATGCTTCTACCATGGTTTCCACCTTATTTACATTCTGGCCACCCTTGCCACCGCTGCGGGCAGTGCGATAAAATATTTCTGTGGTGAAGTTGTGCATGTTATTTTCTTCGCTTCAGTTCTATAAAATTCACGATAGCTTTTTTATTGCCAAGCAGCAGCAATGCAATAATGATTCTGGCACTTGAATAAGCAAATTGATGTCCGCTTTGTTTAGGCCCAAAGCCATATTCGAGCCGCGCCTCCCAATAATAGCTATACAGATTACTGAAAAATGCAGGGAGCTCATCTATCAGCGTATATCCTCCTATTAAAAGAATAGCGATACTAAGAACATCTTTTCGGTGAATATTAAAAGATAAATGCTCATCAATGTTAGAGGTCAGTTTAAGTTTATCAATGATAAAGTCGCCTTTATATAATAAAACATAAATGAGCGCTATAAAAAAGATAAGCGTTGCCAATCCTATCCCTAACAATAGGATATCATAATTGCTGAAAAAGTAAAATATTGATTGTATTGATACGGCCAAAGCATTGACAGAACTTACAATCAATATCAGTGCAAATAATTTGAACAGTAGTTGGAAAAAAGTTCTCGTGGACACAGAAGGTTATTTTCTCCAATATACACTCTTTTAAAAATCCTCTTCATCATCCTCCTCGTGCTCTGCACCAAAGTTGATGTTCAGCATACTGTTCAATATATCGCCAAAGGCATAACCACCGGCTTCTATACCCTTCTTGCTGATGAGCGAGAATTCTGCCAGGCCGTGCAATAAAAACTCCATCAGCAGGGTGCTTTGGGCATCATCTGCCTTCGGGTAAAACTGCTTTACGGCACCATACAGCCCATCTACACGATACAGTTTGTTTCGATAGGCTTCATCTGTTTCATCCTGCAGCAGTGCTACGTCATTGCCATGTCCGAACCAGTCTATAATAGTTTGATAGGGGTTGGATTTGGCACGTGCACTTTCCGGCGTGCGGCCTTTTTTAAACGATTGCGGATCGGGGAAGTATTGCGTGAACATAGCCCTGATGGACTGGCCCAGCAATCGGTAGGCTACATTCATAGCACCTTCCTGTTCGCCTTCATATACCAGTTCTATCTTGCCGGTGATGGCGGGTATCACACCAATGAAATCGGCAATGCGCACCATGGTTTTTTCATAACCATCGCGCAGGGCACGGCGCTCTGCCGTGCTCACCAGGTTTTCGAAAGCAGAGATAGTAAGCCTGGCCGATACACCACTCTTCTGGTCTACGTATTCGCTTTTACGCGCTTCCATAGCCAGTTGCTCTATCAGCAGCCGGGCCATATCGGGTACTTCTACCTTCTGCAATTGTTCCGGCAATACATCGGCCTCCTGTTCAGTGATGGCTTTCGATATTTCTATCGTGCGCGGGTAGTGGGTTATTATCTGGCTTTCTATACGGTCTTTCAGTGGGGTTACGATGCTGCCCCTGTTGGTATAGTCTTCGGGATTGGCGGTGAATACAAACAATATATCCAGCGGCAGGCGCAGCTTGAAGCCGCGTATCTGTATATCACCCTCCTGCAGTATGTTGAAGAGCGATACCTGTATACGCGCCTGCAAATCGGGCAGTTCATTTATCACGAATATCCCCCTGTGCGAACGTGGTATGATGCCGTAGTGTATCACGCGCTCATCGGCAAAGCTGAGGCGCAGGTTGGCTGCTTTGATAGGGTCTACATCGCCTACCAGGTCGGCTACCGATACATCGGGCGTGGCCAGTTTTTCGCCATAGCGCTCGCTGCGGTGCAGCCAGGTGATAGGTGTTTCATCGCCATCTTTTTCTATCATATCGCGCGCATACAGCGATATGGGTGCAAAAGGGCTGTCGTTTATTTCGCTGCCGGCTACTACGGGTATCCATTCATCCAGCAGGTTTACCATTTCGCGCGCCATGCGGGTTTTAGCCTGACCGCGCAGGCCCAGGAATAATATGTTGTGACGCGACAACAGTGCCCTTTCCACATCCGGAATAACTGAGTCTTCGTAACCCAGTATACCGTTGAAAGGGGATTGTTTTTTTTTGAATGGCCTTTATAAGATTGGCGCGTATCTCTTCTTTTACCGTTTTGGGCACATAGCCCGCTGCCTTCAGTTCGCCTAATGTTTTAATGTTGGGATGTTGCATGTAAACTTATCCTTCGAGGGGATAAAGGTACAGGATACATGTATTCAAAAAGTTACGGTTTTGCCAATACATGTATAGCATTGGTTGATTGAAGATTACTTAATCATCCGTATCGCTGCTTTCTATCCAGGTATCCAGCTCCAGCAGCTTGCGCCCTTTTACTTCCTGCTTTTCGGTGAGGTCTACGATATATTCCGTTTTATCTTTGAAGGAGGTCCACTCGCCGGTTACTTTTCCGGCTTTTATAGCTACTTCCATTACACCTATATCTTCTTCGGTAAAAATGAATTTACCATCGGGCGAGCGGGTTACATCCAGCTTTATGTATTCATCGCTATCCTGAAACCTATAGATGGCCTGCCATGCACACACAGGTTCTGCACAACTGCCACGCAGGCCGCGTACATATAGTTCTACCTTCAGCTCGTTATCAAACTTGCCGGTATACAGTTTGCGTTCCACCACCTCTGTTACCACCAGTTTCTTTTCTTCCTCGTCGTCATCTACAGCTGCTTTTTTTTGTTTGGCTACTGCTGCGGCCAGCAACGCAGCGCTGTCGGAGGCGGCACCCGCCGTATCATCCGGGTATAGCATTGCCGTGAGCTTTGCACGCTCTACCTTTATTTCGGCAGCTAGCTTTTGCTGGTATTCATCTACCGTTTCGGCTTCCAGCACATTCACCACTCTGCCGCCATACCATGCATTGTTATATCCGTGTATGTCTTTTACCGTTACACAATACGTGCGGCGTGTAAGCAGGTCTTGCACAAAAATATAGCCACGCAGGCGGTACGGTACTACCCGTTCAAAACCTATCAGTTCTTTGGGCAGGTAGGCTTTTTCCAGCTCGTAGCGGGCCAGTAGCATATCGCGCCAGTGCAGCCCTGAATCGATGCCTTTTTTATTTACCGCTTTGAAATCAGCAATGATATCGGGATTGAAAGCCGGGTCGAACTGCTGCATGGCCTGCAGGTTGCTGCGTAGCTGATTGATGCGGTTTGTACTGATAACATCGTCGCTGGTATAGCTATTGGCCAGCTTTACCAGGTTTTCGTATTTAGGAAACAATGCGGCATAAGCGGAATCGTCTTGCCGGGCAAGTGTAAAGAGTATTTTGTTTACCAGCGCCTCTTCAGACTTTTGCTGGGCAAAAGCACCATCGCCATACAGCAATGCGGCTATAACAATAAGGCTGTGCAACCATTGTTTCATATGGTGAAAATAAAAAAATAAACCCTCTTGCGAGGGTTTTATAATAGGCTCAGTACATTTTCTGCGGGGCGGGCTATTACTGCCTTATCGCCGGCTACCACTATAGGCCGCTGCAGTAAAACAGGATGGTCTACGATGGTTTGCAGCAGTTCCGGCTCTGTAAGCTGCCTGCCTTCCAGCAAGGTAGCATAGATTGGCTCGCCGGTGCGTATGATGGCCGTGGCGGGTAGTTGCAGTTTGGCAAGCAATGCCTGCAGTTCTTCCACTGTCAATGGCTCGTGCAGGTAAAACTTATAGGTTACAGGTACTGCCTGTTGTTGCAGTATCTCTGTAAGGGCCTGGCATTTGCTGCATTCACCATTGTGATAAACAAGTATCTCCTGCATTAAAACGTTATTTCCTTTACATCGTCAGCTATTGTCAATCTGCCGGCTGTTTTAGCCTTTATCTCTTCAATAGTTACACCCGGGGCATATTCTATACAACAGAAACCATCGGGCGTCACATCAAAAACACCGAGGTCAGTCACTATTTTCTTCACGCATTTCACACCGGTAAGCGGCAGTGTACAGGCAGGCAGCAGCTTGCTTTCCCCTTTCGGGTTGGTATGCTGCATCGCCACAATGATGTTCTTTGCAGCAGCCACCAGGTCCATAGCACCACCCATACCTTTCACCATTTTGCCCGGTATTTTCCAGTTGGCTATATCGCCATTATCGGCTACTTCCATAGCGCCCAATACGGTCAGGTCTACCTTGCCGGCGCGTATCATACCAAAGCTCATGGCGCTATCGAAGAAAGCGGAACCCGGCAGTGTAGTGATGGTTTGCTTGCCTGCATTTATCAGGTCGGCATCTTCTTCCCCTTCAAAAGGGAAGGGCCCCATGCCCAGCAAGCCATTCTCGCTCTGCAATACCACGTTCACACCCTGCGGTATATAGTTGGCTACCAGCGTAGGAATACCAATGCCCAGGTTTACATAAAAGCCGTCTTGCAGCTCTTTGGCTATACGTTGTGCTATTTGTTCTTTTGTTAAGCTCATACCCTAAATCCCTAAAGGGACTTTTAAATGGTTATAAAATTTTTTATAAGCCCCCTTCAGGGGGTTGGGGGGGTTATCTTTTCCTTACTGTGCGTTGCTCAATGCGTTTTTCGTAATTAGTACCCTTGAAGATGCGGTGCACATAAATGCCCGGTGTATGTATTTCATTCGGGTTCAGTTGTCCCGGCTCTACCAGTTCTTCTACCTCGGCTATGGTTATTTTACCTGCCATGGCCATCATGGGGTTGAAGTTGCGGGCGGTGTCTTTAAATACCAGGTTGCCCATCGTATCGCCTTTCCATGCTTTTACAATAGCATAGTCTGAATCGAAAGCATATTCCAGCAAATAATCTTTGCCATTGAAATTGCGCACCTCTTTTCCTTCTGCCACTTCGGTGCCCACGCCTGCCAGCAGGTACACCGCCGGCATGCCATAGCCCGCAGCCATGCAGCGGGTAGCCAGTGTGCCCTGCGGCACCAGTTCTACCTCCAACTCACCACTCAGTAGCTGGCGCTCAAACTCAGCATTCTCGCCCACATAAGATGATATCATTTTCTTTACCTGCTTTTGTTGCAGCATCAGCCCGATGCCGAAATCATCCACACCGGCATTGTTGGATATGCAGGTAAGATTATTGACACCTTTGCGCACCAGCGCAGCAATGCAGTTTTCGGGTATGCCGCACAGGCCAAAGCCGCCCAGCATCAGCGTCATGCCCGATTCTATATCTTTTATAGCCTCGTCAGCATTTGCAACTACTTTGTTCATCTGTAGTAAAAATTTGCGCTAAAATAGGCAATTACGGGCTTGGTAGGCAAAGTAGATGCGTATTCTATACATAGCTAATAGTTTATAACATATTTTTACCCTCGTTTAATAGACGGCATGAAGAAGATACTTTTCCTATCTACGCTGGAAAGCGTACCCTGGGGTGGCAGCGAACAGCTATGGAGCGATATGGCACTACGCTTGCTGGATGATGGCTACCAGGTGATGACCAATACGCTGGAATGGCAACAAGTACACCCCAAGCTGAAACAAATGGCCGATAAGGGTGGCAAGGTCGTTTTTCGCCCCAATCCCCATATAGGTGGCAACATCAGTAAAGCTGCTGCGGATAAACTGAAAGGGCTGAAATGGAAAAAAGATGTCTTTGATTTTGCTCCTGATATAGTATTCATTAATGAAGGCGGTACGTTTGATAATGCCCTGCACCAGCATGGCGACTGGTTGCGTTCCTTGCAGGTACCTTATGTAGTACTTTCCAACTTCATGCCGGAATATTTATACATGCCACCTAACGACAGGCATTTCTTTTACAATTTCCTGAGGCAGGCAAAAGAGCTATGGTTTGTAAGTCGCAGGAATAAAGAAGTGGCAAAAAGGGTGCTGGCCAAAGACCTGCCTAACGCTACGGTTATCACCAACCCTATAAAATTAAATACCGCACCCGCATCGTACCCCGCTACCGATACCTGGCATATGGCTACCGTGGCCCGGCTGGAAACCGAGGTGAAGGGTTATGACATACTGAT
>CAMLKS010000121.1 GCA_946480675.1 uncultured Bacteroidota bacterium | reverse complement strand
GGCAATTTTTAGAAATTTGCCGGAATTGCAACAACGCATCCTGAAACTGGAAGAAATGGTGGAACAGCTTTCAGCAATGTTAAACCATCAATAAATAAAGGAAAAATAGTGAGTGTGGATATACTAACGCAAACGGAAGGAAAGAAAACCAACGCACAGGATAATACGCCTGTTGAATTTCAGCATACGCTAAAAGGCGCTGTTACCTTGCAAGGTGTAGGCCTTCATACCGGTGAACCCGTAACTATGACCTTGAAGCCCGCCAACCCTGGCTATGGCATCCGGTTTCAGCGTATAGATATGCCGGAAAAACCTATTGTAAAGGCAGACTGCGACTATGTAGTAGATACATCGCGCGGTACGACGCTGGAACATAATGGCGCACGGGTGAACACGGTAGAACATACCCTGGCCGCACTGGTAGGCATGGGTGTAGACAATGTGCTGATAGAACTGGATGGCCCCGAAGTGCCTATCATGGATGGCAGCTCCAAACTGTTTATCGAGGCGATAGACAGCGTGGGCGTACAGGCGCAGGATGCAAAACGCATTGTTTACTCCATCGATTCCAACGTACATTTTTACGACCCCATAAAGAATGTAGATATGCTGGCGGTCCCTTCCAGCGAATACCAGATAACTACACTGATAGACTTCAACTCGCCGGTATTGGGTACACAGCACGCTACGCTGAAACACATATCGGAATTCAGGGATGAGATAGCGCCTTGCCGCACCTTCTGCTTCCTGCACGAGCTGGAATACCTGCTGGATAACAACCTGATAAAAGGTGGCGACCTGAGCAATGCCATTGTTGTGGTAGATAAAGTAGTAAGCCCCGGCGAACTGGAAAGGCTGGCACACGTCTTCAACAAACAAAGCATAGAAGTAAAACAGGAAGGCATCCTGAACAATATACAACTGCACTTTGCCAACGAACCGGCACGCCACAAGCTGCTGGATGTAGTGGGCGACCTGGCGCTGATAGGTTATAACATCAAGGCACACATCATTGCCAGCCGTCCGGGCCATGCGTCGAATGTGGAGTTTGCCAAGAAGATAAAGCAGTATATCAAAAAGAATAAACACCTTTCTGATGTGCCGCATTACGATCCTAACCAGCCTGCTATCTACGATATTACGCAGATAGAAAAAGCACTGCCGCACAAGTTCCCTTTCCTGCTGGTAGATAAAATAATAGAGCTGAGCGATAACCACGTGGTGGGCATCAAGAATGCTACGTATAACGAACATTTCTTCCAGGGCCACTTCCCCGGAAACCCGGTGATGCCCGGTGTGCTGCAAATAGAAGCACTGGCGCAAACAGGCGGTATACTGGCGCTGAACAATTACAGCGACCCTGAGAATTACGATACTTATTTTATTAAGATAGATAAGGTACGCTTTAAAAACAAAGTGCTTCCCGGCGATACCCTTATCTTAAAACTCGACCTGCTCAACCCTATCCGTCGCGGCATATGCGAAATGCGCGGTACAGTGTATGTAGGCAATAAGTTGGTGACAGAAGCAGAACTGGTAGCACAAATTGTACGAAAAGACAAAAAATGATCCACCCACTTACTTACATTCACCCCGACTCTAAAATAGGGCCCAACGTAAAAATCGATCCCTTCACTACCGTCCACAAGAATGTGGAAATAGGCGAAGGCACATGGATAGGTTCTAACGTAACCATAATGGAAGGTGCGCGTATAGGTAAAAACTGCCGCATCTTTCCCAGTTCCGTTATATCTGCCATACCGCAGGATTTGAAATACAGGGGTGAGGATACACTCACCATCATAGGCGATAATACTACCATACGCGAGTGTGTTACCATCAACCGTGGTACCAGCGACAGGAACAAGACCAAAATAGGCAACAACTGCCTGATAATGGCCTACAGCCACATAGCGCACGATTGTGAAGTAGGCAATTACTGCATCTTCTCGAACAACACTACCCTTGCAGGCCACATTACCGTGGGCGACAATGTAGTGCTGGCAGGCCTTACAGCCGTGCAGCAGTTTGTGCGCATAGGCTCGCATGCCTTTGTTACCGGTGGCTCGCTGGTGCGTAAGGATGTGCCTCCATATGTAAAAGCTGCCCGCGAACCGCTCTCTTACATGGGTGTAAACTCGGTAGGATTGAAGCGCAGGGGCTACAGCATAGAAAAGATCAACCACATACTGGATATATACCGCATACTGTTTGTACGGGGCTACAATGTTTCTAAGGCCATGAGCATTATAGAAGCAGAGATACCCGTATCTGACGAGCGCGATGAGATCATCACCTTTGTACGCGATACCGGCCGTGGTATCATGAAAGGCTATGCCCGCAGGCACAATGAAGATATCTCTTGATCAAATAAGCAAGCGTTTTCAGCGTCACTGGGTATTTAAAAATATCAGCTACACCTTTGCTGCACCGGGTTGTTATGCACTGCTGGGTTCTAATGGCAGCGGCAAGAGTACCCTGCTGCGCATCATAGCGGGGATACAAGCACCCAGCAAGGGCACCATTAGCCATAGCCTGAACGATGCTACTGTAGAGGCTTCCAAGCTATTCCCGCACATCAGCTTTACCGCACCGGGGCAAGAGATAGTAGAGGAATTTACCCTGCGCGAGTTTTTAGAATTTCACTTCTCTTTCAAGAAGCCATTGGCTGGGCTGGATGTACAACGCATTATAGAGATAACAGGATTGCAATCTGCGGCTGATAAGCCGATAGCAGACTATTCATCGGGCATGAAGCAAAGGGTGAAACTGGCACAGGCCATCTTCTCTGATACACCTGTATTGCTGCTGGATGAACCCTGCACCAACCTGGATCAACAGGGCGTAGACCAATATACAAGCTGGATAGACCAATACACGAAAGACCGCCTGGTCATCGTAGCATCCAACGATGTGCGCGAATATTATTTCTGCAAAGACAACATAGCGCTCGAGAATTACAAATGAGTTAACGCGGCGTTCGCTACTTTTGCATATCCCAGATGAAGAAGATAGCAGCCTTATACACCGAAGCCTACAGTGGGTTAGCACCCTCTACCTGGTGGCTATCGCTGGTGATGCTTGTAAACCGCATGGGCACCATGGTGCTGCCCTTTATGACCCTCTACCTTACCGAGAGCCTGCACCTCAGCATATCGCAGGCGGGCTTTGTGATGGGCTTGTGGGGCATTGGTGCCATCTGCGGTGGTTTTTTGGGTGGTAAGCTGACGGATAAGTTTGGCTTCTACTATATACAGGTGAGCACACTGGCAGGCGGCGGGCTGATGTTTATGGTATTGGGGCAGATGCACAGCTACATACCCATCTGCATTACCACTTTCTTTTTGAGTCTTGTCAATGAATCGTTCCGTCCCGCGAATGCGGCTGCCATAGCGCATTACAGCAAGCCTGAGAACCGTACACGCTCTTATGCGCTCAACAGGCTGTCTATAAACATAGGTTGGGCGGCAGGTGGAGCGTTGGGTGGTTTCATTGCATCGCGCAATTACGAACTGCTCTTCTGGATAGATGGCTTTACCAACATCTTTGCGGCGGGGCTGTTGTGGTTCCTGTTATCGCCCGGTAAGAATACGGCCACATCAAAACCCGTGGTGAGCAAAGAAGCCGTCACCCATTCGGCATATAAAGACAAGCCCTACCTGGTATTCATTGTGCTCACTACCCTGTTTGCCTATTGCTTCTTCCAGCTATTCAGCACCATACCCCTGTTTTACAGGCAAGAGCTGAAGCTGACGGAATCGACCATCGGGATGATAATGGCGCTGAATGGTATATTGATAGCCCTGTTTGAAATGGTAGTGATACACAATATAGAAGGCAAGCGCCACGACTTGCAATATATAGTGATAGGCACCGTGCTGACGGCGCTATCGTTCATAGCCTTCAATATACTGCCGGGGGCAGCCATGCTGGCCATAGGTGCTATGCTGATAGGCACCGTGGGCGAAGTGCTCTCTATGCCTTTTATGAACAGCTTCTGGATAAGCAGGACGAGTAATAACAACCGCGGGCAATATGCAGGGCTCTACACCGTAGCGTGGAGTGTAGCACAGGTGTTGGGGCCAAGCACGGGCGCGGTAATAGCCGAACGCTGGGGCTTCACTACCCTATGGTGGTATATTGGCGGTGTATGCCTGGTGGCAGCGCTGGGCTACAGGTGGCTGTATGGCAGGCTGAAAGGCGAAGCGTAATGCATCTTTTTGCATAGCGAACAATTTTATATCTGCTTATTTTTGGGCATATACATACCAGGCGTGCAAAATTTGCCGTATCATACTACAATGAATGGCACACCGTTTGCAATGGATGTGTCAGTAAAGCAATGACTTATGAAAAAATACACTATAGTTGCAGCTACCCTTATTATTGCGGGCTTAAGCAGTTGCTCCCCCAGGCTGGTGGGCAATTGGAATATAGCCAGCTACGAGTCGAAAACAGAGAACGGGCAGGATATAAAGGTGGCCAACATCGGCAACATACAGTTTAAGAAAAACAACAGCGGCGTTAAGAAAGTAAACTATTCGGTATTTGAAAACAAGGTGGAAGATAACACCGCCTTTACCTGGAAGAAGGCAGCAGATGGCGAGTCGATTACCATAAACAGTGAAGGGTCGGTGCTGAATAAAACATGGCTCATCATTAAAGATGAAAAGAAATACCAGAAGTGGAAATCGACCGATGGCACCAATACCATACAAGTGCTGGAATTGAAGAAATAACTTGATATTAGGAAGGAATAAAAAAAACCGGCTGCTATGGCCGGTTTTTAGCTAAAATCAGTATTCATTCAGCCCGATAAAAGCAACTGCTTTTTGTGGGAACGGTGGCTTATGTGGATGGTAGAAGAATTGCCTCCTTACATCCCATGTTTTGTAATCTTCATCCCAATTGCGTGAAGTCATTACAAACACCCCCAGTGCAATACTATCTTTTGGGGTGATGTAGTTTCCGGACATATCAAATAGGTCATACAGGTATTCCCCCGTGCTATCAGAGAAGGTTTCGTTAGATAGTACATAGGCTTTTAATGCATATTGCACACCTTTGTATTTAATATAGTTTTTACCACCAACATTCAGCGCATAGCAGGTGTCATATACAAAAATGCCCGATGCATCTTGCCAGGTGGCTACCATGGTATCATTGCGAAAATACTTCAGGTCATAATACTGCGTCTTCGTTACATTGGGATTGGATGGGTTTACAGGGTTTGAAGGCGGAGTAGCAGGTGGCGTTTCTTTTTTACATGCCACAAACAATAACGAAATGAATAAGAGTTTTTTCATAGGTTTATTTTGAATGCAAATGTATTGTTTCCCACTTTGTTTTCATAAATACCATTCAGTATCATCAGGAATACAGTAAGAATTGCAATAGCAGTAAACCGTAGAGATGCTAACTACTATATATCTCGCGAACCCAAACCAACCCTTGAGGTATGACAGGTGTAACACTTGTTACACCTGTTACAGTGTTACAGGTATGCGGATATAGTACTGCGCTGATAGTATCCACACGGCTGCCACGAAAAAACAGCATTCACCCCCTCTTTTCCCTCATTCTCCACCCATTTGTTAAGCGTTTGCAAACCAGTTCCTAACAACCGGTTAAGCAACCCCTGAAATTTGGCTATCAGCCTGCCATAGGGCCATATTTGCATCATCAAACGAACAAACACAAACAAACTTTAAACAAACAAAACAAACAACCAGGATTATGAAAAAAGTATTCGCAATCGCCGCTCTGATATCTGCATCTTTCGCTGCTAACGCTCAAAACGCTACCAGCACTGCTACACAAACGGTAAACCTGAACCTGAGCAATGCCATCGAGCTGACCTTTACAGGCAACAACAGCGCTACAGGTGCTGCAGTAAACCTGGCTTTCAATACAGTGAACGATTACGCAAACGGTGTTACTTCAAGCGAGCAAGGCCTGAAAGTACGTTCTAATAAAAACTTTGCAGTAACGGTTAAAACAAACGCAGCAGCATTTACTTATACAGGTACTACTTCACCTGCCCCTGTTATGCCGGTAGCTGACGTACTGGGCCTGATGGTTTCTGCTAACGGTACAGGTGGTACGATAGCTACCCCATTCTCTGCTACTGCATATACAGACCTGAGCAGCACTGCTAAAAACCTGATATCTAACGGTAGCCGTGGTGGCAACCAAACTTTCGGTGTAAAGTATGAAGCTACTCCAGGCTTTGCATACCCTGCAGGTACTTACACGGTAGATGTAGTGTACACTGCTACACAACTGTAATATTTGAGATTGTTTTATGATAACAAAAGGAGCTCCCGTAAGAGCTCCTTTTTTAATGCTGCGATTTTGATTGGTGGAGTGTATCACTTGTTACAGTGATACATGCCATCTGCCAAAACATGACGAAAGCATGAACAAAAACATAATAATAAATAGTTACTTTGTTATGCAGAACACCCGTTATGAAACACCTGTTACCTATACTGCTGCTATTATCTGCACATGTAAGTGCACAACAATATGAGATGCCTGCCAGGGTTGCCGACAGTCAGGTATTCTACGCTGCTCAAACACGATGGCAGCAAATAGAACTTGGTGAAGCATCCCTTAAAAAGAAAGATTATGACGCTGCCTTACACCATTTCAACACAGCTTATGCATACGAACCCGGAACGTACCTGTGCGGCAATGATGCAGAATGGCAAGAGCAAGCAAAGGCAATACATTATGCAGCGTGTTATACAGGTTTGGGCAATACAGACACGGCCATTACATTGCTCATAAAATATGCTTTCGGCGGACTGAACGGCGAGCCAATGCAGATAATAGAGGCACTGAAAAAACCGCTATCAGCCACCTATAGTAAAGAGCACATACGACGGGAGTTTCGCAAGGCAGAGCATACGATAAGAATTTCACCACAGTCCAAATATAACTTCATCGTCACACTGTTTGGCAGAGATATATACCTCTCACCAGCTACCAAAGCATGGGCTTACCGCGGCATATATCATATGGCCCCGGACGACCCAGCCATACCCGAAGTAAGGGCCATTACCGATGAACAGGTATTGGAACAAGCACATAAGCGGTATCTTACATCTGCTATCTATAAAACCTTTACTACGTGGTAACTTATCTCAACGAAGCTAATCTTACGTAATAAGTGCTTGCTCATCCTATCGTGAGATTGCCACGGTACATATTCCCCTTCGCAAATACTACCCTCACAATGACGCGTGTGGGTGTATCACTTGTTACACCCGTTACACCGCTACAGCATACTCACCAATAACCCCACCAGCATGGCTGCTATCCAAAAGGTTATCATGCCCAGCATATAGCCGATGAAGGCTAGCAGGTAACTCGT
>CAMLKS010000120.1 GCA_946480675.1 uncultured Bacteroidota bacterium | reverse complement strand
TTCGAAAGCTGAAGCCGCCATGATGTTTTTTACATAGTCATTGCCTTTTATTTCCAGCTTGCCATAATCTCTCCATTTGTCAGGGTAGCCTATTTTCCTGATGAAAGTACCCAGCTTCGCTTGTGCTTTTTGCTTAGTCACGTCGCTCATCCAGTCTAGGCGGTTGATGCGGTCGCTGTACGTTTTCTGCAGGTTGTCCAGCAGTTCCAGCATACGCTTTTTAGCCTCCGGTTTGAAGTGCTTTTCAACATACATTTGGCCCAGCAGTTCGCCCACAGAGCCATCTACCACTGCCAGCACACGTTTCCAGCGTGGTTTTTGCTCTTTCTGGCCACGTACCACTTTACCATAGAAGTCGAAACGTGTGTTATCGAAATTGCTGCTCAGGTATGGAGCCATATCGTTTACCGTATGGAATTTCAGGTACTTCTTCCATACATCTATTGGCGTAGCTTTCAGTTGTTTACTTACTTCTACAAAGAACTTAGGTGTACCAACGATGGCGGAATCCTGTCCGTTCAGTTTCAGATTCTGGAAAAGTACTTTCCAGTCCATGCCCGGTGTCAGTTTGTTCAGTCCGTCCAGGTTGTATTTGTTATAGAGTTTGTACGGGTCGCGCATATCTACACGCGTCATAGAAGCGCCTGCCAATGATGTTTCCAGTTTGTAAACATCAGCCGCATCTTTCTTAGCCGTAGTGCTGTCACCATTTATCAGGGTGAACATTTTTACCAGGTACTGCTGGTAAGCCTCGCGTATTTTAGAAGTGCGCTCGTCTTTATTGAAATAATAATCACGATCTGGCATACCCAGACCGGCCTGGAAGAACTGACTGATCTGCTTCGTTACGTTCTTATCATCGGGCGATACGTAGAAACCAAACAGCTGGCCGATGCCTTGTGTCTGCATCAGTGCTACCTCGTTCATCAGGCTATTGGCATCTGTAATGCCATCTATGCGTTTCAGCACATCGTTCAGCGGTGCAATGCCTGCTTTGTCTATAGCGGCACTATCCATACCACTGCGGTACAGGTCACCTACTTTCTGGTCTGCAGAGCCTGCTTTTGCGTTTTTATTATCAGCAGCGGCATCCAGCAATTCGTGCAGGGCTTTAAAGTTGTTTTCCTGCAGCTCGTTAAAGCTGCCCCAGCGTGTTTCTGTGCCGGGTATAGGGTTGTTTTTCAACCATGTGCCATTGGCATACATAAAGAAGTCGTCGCCCGGGCGTATGGTGGTATCCATATTAGCCGGGTCTAAAAGCTTGCGCGATGCAGCCGCAGTGCCTTCGCTTTTATTGCCTGCATCCTGGCAAGATGCCATAGCTATAATAGCAGCACCTGCCAGCAGTGAATGCTTCCAATTCATTTTGTGTATATTTTTTATTAAGGAACCAAATGTACAAATATTAGGCACCCGTGCATAGTATATAGAAAACAATGCATGGGTGAAAAATCGGGGGAAAATATTGTTTAGGCTATTTTGCGCTTATCTCGGCGCACGTGCTTTACTTCTATTATGCCGGGGAAAAGATACACTTTGCCATTATTCAGGTTCTTGCACTTGCTGCGGGTGCGGCGGTGTTCCAATATTTCATATACGCACCCGTCGTCGGCTTCAAACCAATGGCCCTCGCTCAGCTCATCTACCAGGTAGTAGCCCGGCTTTTGTTCATCGTAACGGCGCAATGCTTTATACAGGCCGGGATCGGTACATGTACTTGCGGCGGGGTTTTGCAGGTAAGCTATAATTGCTTTCTCTACATCAGCAGGAAAAATGTTCTTGCCTATAAACGGTATCAGCACATGCCTGAACTGCGTTTTCCATTCCTTGCCATGCGGAGGTGCCGAATGTTTAAAATGATGGTACGTAAGCAGGTGTGCCAGCTCGTGCAACAATGTTATCAGGAAGCTGTACGGGTTGAGGTTGATGTTGACCGTGATGCGGTGATACGGTTCATCTCTGGTAGGGTTGCGATAATCGCCCAATACCGATTTGCGTTCACGTGTCAGCGTTAGGTGGATACTATGGCTTTGAAAATAAGGAGCCACCAGATCGAATGTGCGTGGAGGGATGAACTGGTTTAATAGGTAGATAGAAGTTTCCTGCTTTTTCATATCATTTTGCCCTTACAATTTTTGACAGCATAATGGTTTCTATGGCCGAATACACGACATAGATACCTAATAAAACAAAAATGGTTGGTTTGTGAACGTTGGGCTTGTTTATCATCACATATGCGACGATACTTATCAAACAGATGAACAATTTAAGGAAAGTTGCGGAATGCACACCGGTAATAAACGCTTGTGTACGGTTATTTACCTGTTTGCTAACTAAAAAATAACTTATCAATGACAATGCCAGCATGATGATATTGCCACCCATCAGCACCGGGAAACGGAAATCGGGCGCTGCACTGCGCATAAACAGGAAAATGCCTGTAAGTGCTACAAATGCAATAATCAAAGATAATATATAGGTTTTCTTCATTTCTTTGGTTTGTTTAGTTCTTTTATCAGCTGCCATAGCGATATACCCAATGCCAGCAAGGGCAAAGTGACTACGAATACAGGGAATTTCCAGCCTGTCTTCTGGTCCAGCTTATAACCGCCGAAAGATGCTACCAGTAGCAGTACCATCCATTGCGTGCCCAGCCCTACATAGCGCATCATATTCCTGTTGCTGTCGTTTCCTGTTGTCATGGCGTACGTGGTTTTTGTTTCAGGGGTTGTAATGCACCTTTCTTTATTTCTTCGTTCATAGGTACCAGGTTGTTCATGGCCTCCTGGTTCACCTTTTTCATGTCCAGCATTTTGGTATCCCGTTTCACGGCTACCTCACCGCTTATGACATTTTGCAGGTTAGCGTTAAACTTTTGTTGTGCCGATACCAGGTCCGAAAGCGAATCAACTGTTTGCTTCAGCCGGATGACCTGCCGGCGCGATGTATTATTCGCGTATCCCGGTATATAATATTTAAGCGGGGTTATCAGCAATACAGCTACCGTTATTGCCGCCACCATCACAAAAAGACTGCTGAGCACAATGTACAGTTTGCGCATGGTAAGCTTGAAGGATGCTACCTCCTGCAACGATTCGTCGTCTATGAATACCAGCCTGTAATCGGTATTCAGCCGCCGAAAGATATGTCTGCGCCTTGCAGGTTTTTTCTTCATATACAACCCTCCCCAAACGGGATTGCAATTTACTGTATAAGTAATCAATCGGGCAGTTTTTTCATTTGGAGGCGTGGTGATGTGAAAATATCTGTTAATGTTTTGTTCTAATATGAGGATGATGAGATATAGCAGACAACTGCTAATGTGTTTTTTTCTATTTTTGAGAGATTGCGAGAGGAGGTGCGAGGGGTTTCCCCTGTACGCATACTATTTTTCGCATTATACAGTTATAATAGGTGGAGAAAATCAGACAGGTAAAATTGAGCCCTAAGCATAAGTTATTATATATAATCTTAATGGCTATTGCCTTTATAGGCAATGGCAATCTTTTTGCCCAAAAAGTAAATAAGGATAGCCTTGCGCAGGTGCAGAAGCAGCAGGAAGCCCTACGCAAAGCCCAGCAAGCCAGCCGCGATAGTGCAGCCAAGGCAAGGCAGCGGGCATTGGAACAGACGCGTGGAGAACAAAAGCGCAAAACAGACAGCGCCACAGCCGCCCGCAAAAAGATAACTGAAGAGCTGGCAAAAGTGAGGAAACGCCGTACCGATAGCCTGGCGCGCATTCGCAAATACAAGGAAAGCAAAAAATATCAGGATAGTGTAGCCCGCGTGCATAAACAAAAAGTAGAGACATTGCAGGCGGCACGTAAAGCAAAGACTGATAGTGCTGCTGCTGCGCGAAAGAAAATAGCTGATAGCACAATAGCTGCCCGCAAAGTGGTAACAGACAGCATCAAAGCCAGGCAAAAGAAACGCACTGATAGCCTGGCCCGCATACGTAAATATAAGGAGAGCAAACGCTACCGGGACAGCGTGACGGTGGTGAAAAAAATGAAACTGGACAGTGCGCAGGCTATTAGGAAAGCCCGCACCGATAGTATGACCGCATCGCGCAAGAAAGTAGCCGATAGCCTGAAGGCTATGCGTAAAGCTAAAACGGATAGTTTAACTGCTATGCGTAAAGCGAAAACCGACAGCCTGGCGGCTCAAAGAAAGCTTAGGGCCGACTCTCTGGCCAAGAAAAAGGAGAAGCGAGAAAAAGACCAGAAAGTGCGCCAAAAGGATAAAGAAAACAGGCAGCAACTGGCCTTCGAGCTGAAGCTGAAGAAAAAGAGGTCGGCATATAGTAATGAAAAGATGCTGAAGAAACGGTGGGGCATACCGCGGCAGTTAGTACAAAATACCTTTACCCGGTACAACTATTACTTCAATGCAGACCGGAAAATGGATGAAGCTCTGGAGAATATGCAAAGGGCCAGGAAGGATAACTATGACCAGATGATCGAGTTATTCCCCTTCAACCCCGACCGGGATTCCTCCCTGCTATCGGCAGATATGGATAGTATCATACAGAAGGTATCGGTAGGGATACAGATACATGACCCGCGTACCAAATGGGGCGACGACCTGTACCTGCTGTTAGGGCAAGCTTATTTTTACAAAGGGAAATATAACGAAGCTGGTATTGCCTTCCGCTATATATTGAGCCTGAAGGATAAAAAGAGAAAGAAAAGCTCGTCTTCATCTTATGCAACATCAAAATCGAAAGGTGCACCAACTTTATTACAAAAAGATAAACAGGGTGCACTTGACTTCCTGAAACACCGGTCGGTGCATAATGAGGCGGTGTTATGGCTGGCACGGACATTCACCCAGTCGAAACAGGAGGGTAATGCTGAATCGGTGCTGGACCTGGTAGAAACAGATCCGAACTTCCCTGATGCCTTGAAGGGGCGATTGGCGCTGGAAAAATCATTCATTTACCTGGGTCAGAAAGACTATGCGGCAGCCTCCAAACAGCTGGGCGTAGTGGCACAGGATAAAAATCTGCCCGACTGGGTGCGTATGCGCGCAGGTTTCATCAACGGGCAGATACAGCAAAACAGGGGAGAGTATGTAGCATCGGCCGCCAGCTTTAAACAGGTGACAGACCTGAACCCGAAAATAGACATGGACTTTTATGCGAAGAAGAACATGGCCTATAGCCTGATGCTTGCCGGCGGCGACCAGCAGGAAGCCGTAGCTTCTTTAAAGCGCATACTGAATGATGGTAAATACTCCCCTTATTACGAACAGGTGTATTATGTACTGGGCCGCTTATCTTCCAATAGCGGTAAAGATGATGAAGCGATAGGGTACCTGAAAGAAGGTTTGCAATCGGCTAAAGTAACACCTAAGCAAAAAGCACAATCCTATGCAGCGCTGGGGGGCATCTATTATAATGCAGGTAATTATGTAGAGTCGAAAGCGGCTTATGACAGTGCTGCTATACTGGCATCGCACCTGCCACCAAGCGATAGCGGCATGATAGTGGCCATAAAGCGCAGTCAGGCCTTAGGTAAAGTAACTGCACCCATTAGCATCATCCGCACACAGGATAGTTTACTGGCACTGGCACAACTGACGGAAAAGGAACAGCGTACGGCAGTGCGTAAATATATACGTAGCCTGGAACAAAGAAGGGCTGATAGCATTTTTCAGGCAGAGAATGCGGGGCTGAATGCAGCTATGCAAAACAGCACGGCTGGGAACCCGGCATCAAATAACCCGTATGCTAACTGGTATTTTGCCAACCCTGCATTGATGCAGAAAGGGCAGAATGATTTTAAAAGTAAATGGAACAACAGGCCATTGGCCGACAACTGGCGCCGCAGTGCTGCCGGTGGCTTTGCCAGCAACCAGGGCAATAACAGCAATAAACAACAAACGGAGGACGAAAGTCTGGAACTGGACGAAAACGGCTTGCCAACAGAAGAAAGCCTGCTGGCTGCCATACCTGTGCAGCCCGAACGTCAGGCGGTAGCTGTAGCCCTGATACAGAAAGCCCATATGGACCTTGCCAATGCTTATGTGCGCGAACTGGAAGATTATCCACCGGCAACTCGCACGCTCGATACCCTGGACAAGCGTTATGCAGACCATCAATACCTAGCAGAAGGCCTGTACCTGCGATACCTGGTAGCTATGCGCCAGAATAAACTTTCGGAATCACAAGCATATGCCGACCGTATATTGCAGCAGTATGGCAATACCCGATGGGCCGACCTGGTTCGCCCTTCCGAAGGGCCTTCAGAAGCACAGGCAGTAAGTAATACAGAGCTTGCCGCTTATTATGATGAAACCTACGGTATGCTTATTGCACGCGATTATGAAGGCGCATTGGCAAGGGTGATACAAGGCCAGCGTCAATACAAGGAAACAAACTACGCGAAGCGCTTCCGTATAATGGAAGGTATAGCCCGGGCAGGCCTTGGTAATTATGACGCAGCAGATACCATATTGCAAGATTTCCTGAAACAGTACCCAACTGATTCACTGAAGCCCTGGGCAGATGCAGTATTGGCATATATTCAGAAAAACAAACCTGCAGCACCACCGGCACCTTCCGTTGCACCTGCTAACGGTGCAGCACCATCACCGGCAAGTGGTACTCCGCCCTCTGCAGGTTCTAGCGCGCCTGCAAATGCCAGTGCTACTGGGGCTGTGCCACCACCACCGCCTCCACCATCTACTGCTTCTTCAGCAGCGCCTGCTACGGGTACTGCAGCCACAGAGCAGGTAGCTAAAACTTATACGTATGCTCCTAACGAAGAGCATTATGCATTGTTCGTATTCGGGGCCATGGAAGCCCGGGCCATGGGGGTAAAATCAGCGCTCACGGATTTTAATAAATTCAAATTCAGCAGCCTGAACCTCACCAGCACATCGGAAGTGCTGAAAGCAGACCAGGGTATTATCGTAACGCGCAGTTTTAAAAACGCATCGGAAGCTAAAATATACCTTAATATGCTGCGTAGTACAGCACAGGTTTTCAGGGAATACAAACCGGGTGAATACCAATTGGTTTTGATTTCGGCAAATAATTACCGTAAGATGGCTGCTTATAAAGATATCAAGCCGTACCTGCAATTCTACAATACAAAATACAAGTAGTTAGTACCTTTGTGTCAACTATATGGAATGCACTATAGCAATATATCTATAGTGCATTTTTATATGCACCCCGGCAAAACTTTTTAGCTTGGGGCATTATTCGTAAATTACAAGAAGCCGCATTTTTATATATAATGGAAACAGTGATTACAGGGACATATAATCTGAACGAAGAGGAAGAGAAGAAACTCATATTACGTGAATACCGTGCTTTGCTCAGGGTATTGAAGCAACACATAAAAAAAGGAGATAAGGCTTTATTAAGGCGCGCGTT
>CAMLKS010000119.1 GCA_946480675.1 uncultured Bacteroidota bacterium | reverse complement strand
CCACGTATTCCGGTTGCATCAGTAGTAATGACACGTGCCCTGAAACAAGCAGAGAACACAGAAACAAAAGGCAAGAAATAACATTCTTCCTTTCAAAATATCTGGATAATAGTTAGCCCCGGCATTTGCCGGGGCTACTCTTTTTGTTGTGGGTTCTTAGCTTCGTATTTACATTATTATTTTACTATGCTTACCGGTGTTACAGACTGATTGCCTGCTGACCGTACAATGCAGTAGTACACACCGCTTGATATACTTGTAGTGTTTATCTGTACAGAGCTGGTACCTTGTTTAGCGGTAGCCGTCCATATCTTCTGCCCTGTTATAGACACTATGCTCACTTCCACATCAGATGCGGCGATGTTTGAAGTCCATGAAACATTTATCATATCGCTGGCAGGGTTAGGATATACTTTCACATCACCATTTGTAAATGACCTGTCATCTACCCCTACATTAAAGAACTGCCTGTACAGGTTTACACCACCTAAGGTATTTCCTATTACCATATCATACATACCGTTACCATCTATATCTGCCACTGCCGGTGCTGCGCGCTCACGCACTTTTATATTGCTATAAAATGAATCTACCCTTTTATAGCCGGTGGTTTTGCCCCCTGCCAGGCCATCATATTTATACAGTATACCATTCCGGCTACCTATTAACAGGTAATCTTTACCACTATCATCTATTTTACCAATATACGGCTTTACATAAGTGTACAACTGGTTCTGCTCTTTTATCATAACGCCTCCCAGTGTATCTGTTATCTTTTGCAGGTTTGCTACGCCCAGCAGGGTACCTATATTCTTATAATACCATAGCTTGCCTATCTGGTTACCGATAATTAAGTCTTTTTTACCGTCATTATTGATGTCATAAATAACAGGAGCTGCATAATCTCCTACATCTATAATCGCCGAGGCAGCATCACGCATAATTACCGGTTGATACCATTCCGGTGTAGTAGTGCCTGTTGTAGCACTGTTCTTATAAATCATCAGTGTACCATCATTTTTGCCTATTACCAGGTCATCTTTGCCATCGCCATCCAGGTCGCCGATAGCTATAGCTGCACCTCGGATATTCAGGGTATCCATGTTAAGAAAGTCAGTAGTCCGCAAGTCGAACCTCGGGTTATTAGTAGTGCTGGTATTCTCATAATAAGTCACCCTTGTACGCAGGCTGCCATCTGCCTGGTAGTAACCATCAGAACCAATAAGCAGGTCTGGTTTTCCATCTTTATTATAATCATAGAAATAAGGAGAAGAGCCCGTACCAATATCTATCATATCTTCTATAAACAATGAGTCCATTTGGTAACGAAAGTTGGGACTGGCATCGTTACCTATATTTTTGAAATAAGCAAGACACCTATAGTTTTCAGATCCTTCTGCAAACGGCGCCACCAAAATATCCCGGTCACCATCATTATCTATGTCTTCCCAGAATGCCATTGGGAAAGTGGTCATATGCAATTCATGTCCATCATGAGAGTTCCATACGGTATCCTGGTGTATGATGGTATCAATCGGGTAATTCAAATCCTTTTTACCGTTGATAGTTAACTGCAGTTCCGAGAATGATACGTTACCATTCAGTATGTCCATATCTCCATCGCCATCATAGTCTATCATGCAAAGTGTGTTACCACTATGTGTAGTTTTATTGCCGCTACCTTCATCCGGCGTATCACAGCCTTTACAAGTAGTACCAAAGGTTGATGACAAACAGTTCACAGCCAACCGTAATGCCCTTTCATAACCCTGGGCAGTCTTTCCCCAGCAATTATCTTTTAAGCATATAGGAATGCTATCTGTTATTTTACTTTCCTCTACCTGGCAACCTTTGTAAAACGCAATGAAAACACCGTTTATATCATATGATAAAAAGTCAAGATCCTGGTCACCATCCAGGTCGCCCATTGTAGGTATATCACCCGGCGATACATAAGCATTGATCATACCTGAATTTTTCAGGAAATACCACAACCCTTCCATATCACCATTCACAGGATCCCTTCTGAATTTTATCCTTTCAAAGGTCAACTGGTTGTTGTCATTATAAACACCTTTATATGGGGTAATACCATAACCGCCACGATGCACCATATCCGGTACGCCATCACGATTATAATCTACCATCTTCAGGTAATCATTTACAGGCGGGAAATTCGCTTCGTATTCAGGACGATAAACATACTTTGGGCTACCGGGTACTGTACTTTCATTAATGAAGGTCTTAGGGCTGTTACCCATCTGGTCTTTATCATAGATGATCAGGTCTTTAATGCCATCCTTGTTCAGATCGGCCATGGAAACCTGGGGGTTGTTGGTACCGCCGCACCATGCCATGCTTTTTTCCTTAGCCCCAGCATATATCTTCACAGAATGATCTTGCAGGTATATCTGGCCGGGTGCAAATTGGGCTTGCGCCGATTGACTGAAAAAGCAAAGCGCAGACAGTAGAATGAAAGGGTACCTCATAAGTGATTATTTAGTAATGAATAAATCAAGCTATTTAAAATTACGAAAATCAATCGTCACAGTTGTAGAATTAAACACATTACACCATTAATTACAGACAGCTTTATTTTTTTAAAGGCGAGTTAGGCTCCATTAAAAAGTGGTTAAAAACAAGCTTATCGGCCAAACCCGGTAACAACTTGTTTATCAGTACGGTAAGCTTCCCTTGCAAGGTCATGATAATGGTGCGTTTTCGCTTTTCCACACCATTTAATATTATCGCTGCACATCGTTCTGCACTCATTAGTTTGCCTTCATCCAGCGGTGTTTCACCCTGCTGGCTGCCATCAGCACTACGGGCTACATTACGGATATTGCTGGCCGTAAAACCGGGGGAAACCCACATTACATGGGCACCGCTATGCAGCAGTTCTGTACGCAACCCCTCCAGGAAACCTTGCATAGCAAATTTGGATGCCGAATACCCCGTGCGGGCAGGCAAACCACGAAACCCGGCAATAGATGATACACCCACTATCACCCCTTTATTTTCCCTGATGGAAGTAACGGCAGCTTTGGTAGTATATACCGTTCCCCAGAAGTTGATGTCCATCAATTCGCGCAGCACCGTTATATCCAGATCTTCAAACATAGCACGCATACTGATGCCGGCATTATTTATCAGCACGTCTACCCTGCCCCATTTTGCTATGGCACTTTGTATGAAGTTATTGCAGTCCGTCTCCTTGCTAACATCCGCTGCCACTGCCAGTGTATTCCCGCTATCGGAATTTTGTGGCAAAGAAGCCTGCAGTTTTTCGAGATTGCGGGCACAAACCGCTATTTTTGCGCCACGGTTCAGGGCTTCGGCTGCAAGTGCCAGCCCGATACCCGAAGAAGCACCTGTGATAGCTACTACTTTATCCTTTAATGTGTACATGAAGTGTGATGTAAAGAGGGGTAAAGTTAACCTTCATCTATACACCTTGCTACACTCTGAGAAAGATATACACATTTGTGGGATAAATAACTAATAACAAAGCTGTTGACTCGGCACGATATTTTATATTTTCACTTTACACACTCATAATTAAACTAAGATGAAAGTTCTGATTATCATGGGCTCTGCTACAGACGAGAGCGTAATGAGCGAAAGCCAAAAATGGCTGAATTGGTTTAACATCGAAAACAACATGATCGTAGCATCGGCACACCGCAACCCCGATAAGGTGCGCGAGCTGATGGTAACAGCAAAAGATAATGGCTACGGCGTGGTGATAGCAGCGGCAGGTATGGCTGCAGCATTGCCCGGCGTATGTGCTGCCTACACATCTTTGCCTGTATTGGGTGTACCACTGGATGGCGGTTTGTCAGGTGGTATAGATGCCCTGTACAGCATCGTGCAAATGCCAGCAGGCCTACCGGTAGGCACGCTGGCTGTAGGTAAGGCCGGTGCCCGCAACGCGGCTGTAATGGCGGCGCGTATCATCGCTCTTAGCAATCCTGAGGTTGCTAAACGCGTGGAAGAATTTAAGGCGAACGAATACCGGATTTGATAATTCGATAACATCCGCAATTGGCGGATACTGTAATTTAGATTCAGGTAAAGCTAAAACAGAAGACACATTGACAGAAGCTATCATCAACCTCGACACAGTTAACCCCATCGAATTTTTTGGCGTTAACAACAGCAAATTTGATATACTGAAACGTAAGTTTCCACTGCTGAAAATCTTATCGCGCGGTACGCAGATAAAGCTATCCGGGCAGGCTGATGAAGTAGCGAATGCAAGGGGCCGTATAGGCCAGCTCATTAAATACCTGGAGCGCAACGGGCATCTTTCGGAGAATTATTTTTCAGAAATACTTGGGGAGGAAGATGGCAACGAAACTACGGTTGTGGAAAATGAGAACAATAACGACATTCTTGTTTTCGGTCCCAACGGAAAGGTAATACGTGCCAAAACCCAGAACCAGAAGCTCATGGCTACGGTATCGGAAAAAAACGATATCATATTTGCCATAGGGCCTGCCGGTACGGGTAAAACCTACACCGCTGTAGCTCTGGCCGTACGTGCATTGAAAAACAAGGCCGTACGTAAAATAATCCTGACCCGCCCTGCGGTAGAGGCCGGCGAAAGCCTCGGCTTCCTGCCCGGCGACCTGAAGGAAAAGATCGACCCTTACCTACGTCCATTGTATGATGCGCTGGACGATATGATACCCAGCGATAAGCTGAACTACTATATGGCCAACCGTATAATAGAAATAGCGCCGCTGGCATACATGCGCGGCCGCACGCTCGATAATTCATTCATCATACTGGATGAGGCACAAAACTCTACCGACCTGCAGCTGAAAATGTTCCTGACACGTATAGGTGCCAGCGCCAAGGCCATCATTACGGGCGACCTGACGCAGGTAGACCTGCCGAAGAACCAGAAATCCGGCCTGGCAAAAGCATCGCGCATATTGCAAGGCATAGAAGGCATAGCCCACATACAACTGGACGAAGCCGATGTGGTGCGCCACCGCCTGGTAAAACACATCATACGCGCCTACGATAAAGAGCAGGCACGCGAAGAGGAGCAGGAAGAACAAAACAGGGAACAATACCGCAAATTGGGAAGACCTGAGAATAGATAGTATTCTGTAAACAAAGTATAAAGGCAGCCATCAAAAAAGATGGCTGCTTGTTTTATATATGTAACCATGTGAAGGTGTGACAAATGGCACCTGCACCAGTTCGCTGGTTAAAAGTTTATAACAATATTGGTACGATATTGATAATAGTTGCGCAGCACATAGAGCTCGTTTACTCAAAACAAAATCATTCACTCAAAAACGTATTGATTATGAAGCAGAAACTATTAGCAGCGGCACTTTTAGCATCGGTAGCCATGGTATCGTGCCGCAAAAACAACAGTATGGATGCATCTACAGGGGGTGCAAACACCAATGGTAACCTCAACTATACTATTACGGTAACCAACCCTAATGGTTCTACGCAAAAAACAACTGCTAACAATTTTACATGGACATCAGGCTTTGCATATCCCCGGTATGTAAAATTTGAAGCCAAAACAGAGAATAGCAAATTTGAATATACAGCTACCAACGATGCACGTGTAGACCTGATGGCTGCCACTGCAACAAATTTTGGTGGCTTTACGATACCTAATGGCGATTATAAAGAAATAGAAGTAAAGATAAAACTGGATAAAAAAGGCGGCGAGCCCGCACTGCAACTGGATGGCCAGTTTGACAATGGCGTAGTGAATGTGCCTGTAACCTTAATAATAGACGAAAATATAGAGCTGAAAAGCGAAGTAAAAGACGTTACTATAACCAGCGACATGGATTTTACAGCTGCTACCCAGCTCGACCTATCAGCGCTTATGGATGGCATCACCACCCAAATGCTGATGAGTGTAACCCTCACAGATGGCCGCCTGATAATATCTGACGATACCAACAAAGCTATCTATTGGGTTATTGTAAAAAACCTGCGCGACAAACGCCACCATTGCGACTGGTGGAAGCATAAGAAATAAGCTACTCAAGCAATAATGACTGGCATGATTTTATGCCCATAGTTTAGAACAGGTTATATTGGTTTGCAAATCACCGGTATAACCTGTTTCTTATAAAGCATTTTTTTGAATTTTACCCCCTACATTTGATATATGATTGAGGCTAAGAACGTACGTAAGAGCTTTGGCGAAAAGGTAGTATTGGAAGATGTATCGGCAGTAATGGAAACCGGCAAAACCAATCTTATTATTGGTAGCAGTGGCAGTGGTAAAACAGTATTGATGAAATGCATGATAGGCCTCTTCAAGCCCGATAGCGGGCAGATATTGTATGAAGGCCAGGACCTTACCGCTATGGACGATAAAGAGCTGAAAGAAGTGCGTACACAAATAGGCATGCTATTCCAGGGGTCTGCCCTTTTCGATAGCATGAATGTAGAGCACAACATTCGTTTCCCGCTCGATATGTTTACCAAAATGACGCTGTCAGAAAAACGTAAACGTGTAAATGAGGTACTGGACCGCGTAAATCTGAAAGATGCCAATAAAAAGTTCCCATCGGAAATAAGTGGTGGTATGAAAAAGCGTGTGGCATTGGCTCGCGCCATAGTACTGAACCCCAAATATCTTTTCTGCGATGAGCCCAACTCTGGCCTCGACCCGCAAACATCTCTGGTTATCGATAAACTGATAAAAGAAATTACGATAGAATATAACATGACCACCGTTGTAAACACCCATGATATGAATACCGTTATGGAAAGCGGTGATAATATTGTGTACATGTACGAGGGGCGTAAGCAATGGGAAGGTTCCAGCAAAGACATTATTTTCAGCGATGACCAAAAGCTGAATGAATTCATCTTCGCGTCCGAATTCCTGACCAAAGCCAAGGAAATGAGCCGGATGGAAGCCGAGCATGAACGTAACAAGAAAGCCTGACAATTCAGCTTTCTCATATAATATATATCAATGGATTATTAAGTGCATTCTAAAGTAAAAATGAAGAAGACCGGTGGAAACCGGCCTTCGAAATCTAGAATTGATTACCCATTACAACTTTTGCTATTTGGCTGCATCGCGCTCAACGATGCAGCCTGTATTTATGCAGTATCTTATTATTTGCGTTGTTGTTACATTATAGACTACAACTTTGGCTAAAAGGTTGGTACGGTTGCAAAAAATATTGTCATAAATTTTTTATTAATACAAAAATATTCCCCGCCCTTTTCCCATATTATTACCGATTTAATAACTCCGGCATTACCTATTTACCCAATTAAACGCTATTTTTGCCCCCGCATTATTTACAAAACCAGATAATTTTATTCTCATGGCTGTTTTGGTCAATAAAAATTCCAAGATCATTGTTCAGGGCTTTACCGGTACAGAAGGTACATTCCATGCTAC
>CAMLKS010000118.1 GCA_946480675.1 uncultured Bacteroidota bacterium | reverse complement strand
ACAGCCCATGTATGCAGGGTCTATTTTTATGTAGTAGGTAGGCGATTTCTCTGCTACCCAATCCATCATTTTCTTTGCTTTCTTTTGCTGCAGCGCTATATCCTGTATGCGGGCATAGTCATCTTTCAGATTGGCCTTGTGCGGCGCGGTGATGCTCTTCAGGTACACGATGCGGGTACTGCGGTCACCACGGCCGTTATCAAATACCTGCGGCTGCGAATAGCTGCCCACTTTCATGGTATCTATCATCAAAGCTATAGATGGGTCCAGGTTAGCAACTTCCATAGTAGTGCTACCTGTTTGCGGGTCGGCTATCATACCGCCGGTGCGGTTGCTCATTTCATCGTTTGAATATTTACCTACGGCTTCCTGAAACGTTATTTTTCCGGCAACCAATTCTGAGCGGATGCTATCCAGTTTCATGAAGGCCGCTTTATAATCGGCTGAAGTATGCTCCGGTTTGATAAGGATGTGCCTTACATCGGCCTCTTCACCCCGGCGGCGTATCATCTGGATAATGTGGTAGCCGAACTGTGTTTTAACGATAGGCGATACATCGCCGTTTTGCAGTTTGAAAGCAGCAGCCACAAACTCTGTAGCCCAGCCACCGCCGCGACGGCTTACACCATCATAACGGCCACCATTATTACGGCTGCCCGGGTCATCGCTATACAGGCCGGCCATGGTTTCAAAGTCCTTTTTATCTACCACTATCTGTTTGCGGATATCTTCCAGCTTTTTGCGGGCATAATCATCCAGTTCGGGGCTAACGGCAGGGTTAATGACAATCTGGCCCATTTCTACCGTTGCAGGAAAATCGGGGAGGCTATCTGTAGGGATTGTTTTAAAAAAAGCATTTACTTCAGCGGGGGTAATCTTTACATTCTGCATCAGTTGGCCCTGTACTTTTTCGGCCATCATGCTTTCGCGTATCACATCGCGATAGTCCTCCTTCATCTGGAAAACGGTTCTGCCCGATACTTCTTCCAGTTTTTCCTTAGAGCCAAACTGCTGGATGAAATAACGGAGGCGGTTTTCCAAAGCACCCTCTACTTCTTCCTCACTTACCAGAAGGCTATCCCGTTCGGCCTGTTCCACCAGCATTTTCTGCAGGATGATTTGTTGCAGCAAGCCGCATTTGTCTTTATCTGATGCTTCCTGGCCTGTTTGTTGGGCTGCCTGAGCCGCCTGTACTTCCAGTTCGGATTGTAAAACGATACGGTTTTTGCCAACTACAGCTAGTATCTTATCGGCAACCTGCGCGGTAGCTGTAGTAGCACTAACGCCCAGCAGCAATGCTGCTGCCAGATAGTTATATATTTTTTTATTAAGCATTGGCACGTTATAATATGGCTGGCAAATGTAGATTATTATTTATAAGCGAAACGTTAAACTAAATGCCTGATTCATACAGGTATTGACCTATTTATCCTTCTTTTCTTTAATAAAGATTCCATCTACCCTTTTGCTATTGTAAAAATCGGCAGCTACGGGGCGGTAAGGATGCTCGCTGAGCCAGGCCTCCAGTTTAGGAATGGCATCGGGATGAAACTTCTTCCATGCGTCAAACTGCTGCGGGTTGTCTATTTTACCGAATACCCATTGGTTATACACATCGAAATACCCATTGCGCAGCATATCATCCAGCCTGTTGAAAAGGCTGATGGGGTATTTGCCGGCATATGCTTTCATCCATTCCATCAGGAACCGGGTACGCAGCATAATGAGGTTTTCGGTAGTGATACCATCACTCACTACAGGCGATAACTTCAGATAGGTATGTTCTACAGCTTCTTCAAAAGTATTGCCGGCGGTGGCTGCCAGTTTTTGCTTGTTGCCACCTTTGAATTTGGGTATCTCGCCGGTACCCAGCATTTTATACAGGCGCTGGTAGGCACCTAAAAGCATATCGCGGGTTTCATTAGCACGTGGTGTCTGCTGTTCTATATTCAGGAACATTTCGGCATAAATAACCGCCCAAACCGGTTTTTGAGTGCCCATATACATGCGGGCGGCCTCGTAATAGTTTATATGATAGGCAGGATCGGCTTCAATACCATCCAGCCAGGTTTCAAGGGCATATACTGGTTGCTCATCCATCTCATACATCCTGCCCAGCTCATGAAACAGCAGGCCGGAATGCGGGTAGCGTTCCAATCCCTTCTGTAATATGTTTTTAGCTTTTTTCTTTTCCTTTTGTGCTACATATGCTGAACCCGCTATCTGGAAGCTTTGCGCATCGGCCTCTCCACTTTTAATAATAGGTTCCAGTATCTTCTGTGTTTCATCATATTCACCTGCCAGGTAGTATGCCTGTCCCAGGTCGCGGTACAGGATCATCTTTTCCGGAGCCAGTTGAATGGCATTTCGATAGGTAATGATGGCCTGCTGAATATTGCCCCGCATCAAGTCGCCACGGGCAGCATTATACATCTGTGCCACTTCAGGACTGGGCCAGTCGGTATCTTGCCCCCACAGGCCCAAAGGCATCAGCAATAAAAATATGAATGTGAATCTCACGCTAAGAAAATGCTGGTAAAAACAGCGCAAAAGTATTGAGAAATAGCTACGGAAAGGATAAAAATGTAGTAATAATATTATTTATCTATGGGGTTTAACATTTTATTATTGATACTAAGCGCTGTTCATCAGCATATTTAGTGTTAATTTGCCAACGATGCGTAAACTGCTGGCGTACATCTTTCTCACTATATTTTCCTTCCAGGTGCTTCCTGTGAAGGAAATAGGGAAGATTTTGTTCAAAGGCATGATGACAGAAGAGATACATGAAACCTGCCACAGCGCAGACGATACACCCGGCAGCAAATTGAAAAAGGGCGCCGAACCCTTCAAACTTATTAATAGCGAAGCGAGCCTTACCGCACAGATTTTATACCTGGATAGAGCTACAGAAACAGCCATCCACGAAGCCGAACGGCTCCCCAATAATTTCGTCCCCGATATTTTCACACCGCCTCCCAACTGCTAAGCCTTCATAGCATCTATGGGCATCGTATGCCCAATTGTATCCATTTTTATTTTTAAAACACCAACAAGCACTGTTCGTAGTGTGCACCGTTTAAACCCGTGTGTAGCATCCATGTGTACATATAGGCGTTTTTACAGCTATGATCAATTTTATGAAACAAGAAGGCTTATTTAAATATTTTAAGAACGACCTGGTTGGCGGTATTATCGTTTTTCTCATTGCCCTGCCATTGTGCCTGGGTATAGCGCTGGCATCGGGCGCACCACTTTTCTCCGGTATTGTGGCCGGTATAGTAGGTGGTATTGTTATTGGTTTCCTGAGCGGCTCTCAATTGAGCGTAGTGGGGCCAGCTGCCGGACTGACGGCTATAGTACTGAGCGCCATTGGCGAACTGGGTGCTTTTGATGTCTTTCTATGCTCGGTAATGGTAGCAGGTGCTGTACAATTTGTACTTGGCATACTGAAAGCCGGCACTATAGCCAATTATTTTCCCAGCAGTGTGATAGAAGGCATGCTGGCAGGTATTGGATTGACAATTATCATTAAACAAATACCCGACGCGGTAGGCTATACCAAGCAAAACCATGATAGTATGGTAGATGCAGAAGATGGCTTTTCTATGGACATCATAACCGACAGCCTGCGGCACATAGAACCGGGTGCAGCTATCATAGCAATACTGGGTATATTAATATTGATATTATGGCAAACCAAAGCTTTCAGTAAAATGAAGTTTTTGCCAAGCGGACTAGTAGTAGTAATAATAGGCGTATTGCTGAATGGCCTGTATCAAATGACGGCCGGTAATCTTTACCTGGACAATACACATTTGGTAAGCTTGCCAGTAGCTACTGATTTCAATAGCTTCATTGGCAACTTTATGATGCCTGATTTTACTGCATTGTCTAACCCCAAAGTATGGCAGATAGGTGTGGTAATAGCAATTGTGGCATCTATTGAAACACTGCTGTGTATAGAGGCAACAGACAAACTGGATCCGCTAAAGCGATATACACCAACCAACCGTGAACTACGTGCACAAGGCATAGGTAACATGATAAGCGGCCTGATAGGTGGCCTGCCTGTAACATCTGTTATAGTACGCTCATCGGCCAATATCAATGCCGGTGCACGTACAAAGCTTTCTACAATCATACATGGTACCTTATTATTGGTATGTGTGGCTGCCATTCCAACCATATTGAACCTGATACCTAAGGCGTCTCTTGCTGCTATCCTGATATACACCGGATATAGGTTGTGCAAACCATCGGTATTCAAACATATATGGAAAGAGGGCGGAGCCACACAGTTCATCCCTTTTGTGGCAACGGCTGTAGGTGTAGTATCGCTGGATCTATTGAAAGGTGTGGGTATAGGCTTGGTGGTGGCTGTTTTTTATACACTGCGTGCCAATATGCGCATACCGTACTATTTTCAGCGCAGCAGCTTCAGTAATGGTGAGCTCGTAAAATTGACATTGGCACAGGAAGTATCGTTCTTAAACAAAGCAAGTATTAAGGAAACACTGGAGAAGCTACCTGAAAACACCAGCATTATCATAGATGCAAGCCAAACAGAATATATAGATTATGACGTGCTGGAACTGATACGCGATTTTCATGAAAGCAAAGCGCCGGATAGAAATATAAAGCTATCGCTGATAGGCTTTAAGAATACGTATAAAGTGCCCTCGGCAGCATCTGAATGGGATGTAGTATCTGAATTGGCAAATGGCAATGAAGAGCCTAAGCGCAGTGCAGGTACTTATAAAAAGCTGCTGAAGCAGCTGACGGGTAATGACTAAACTCATAATTATTTAACCACAAAAACTATTTTAAAATGCATACTTTAAAAAATATAGACAAAGCAAATATCACGCCATCGCTCGCATTACAATTATTGAAGAATGGTAACTTCAGGTTTGTTAATAACCTGAAAGTGAACCGCGACCTGCTGGAACTGGTAAATGAAACAAAAGATGACCAGTTTCCATTTGCTGCCATTGTTAGCTGTATGGATTCACGTACATCGGCAGAGGTGGTGTTTGATCAGGGTTTGGGCGACATATTCAGTATACGTATAGCTGGTAATGTGATAAATAATGATATACTGGGCAGCCTGGAATATGCTACTGCTGCGGTGAAAACCCCATTGATAGTGGTATTGGGCCATACAGGTTGTGGTGCTATAAAAGGCGCCTGCGATCATGTAGAACTCGGTAACCTGACATCGTTGCTAGAAAAAATACAACCCGCTGTGCAACAGGAGCAAAAGCATACGCAACGCGATGGTAAAAATGCACAATTTGTAAACGAGGTGGCCATGCTGAACGTACACCACTCTGTAGACAGGATATTGGCTGAGAGTACCATTATAAATGAACTGGTAAGTAGTGGTAAAGTAGGTATAATAGGTGCTATGTATAATGTAGCTACAGGTAGGGTAGAATTCCTGGAAGAAACCATCCGTATGGCACAACCCCAAGATATGAGTATGGCGCTTGCCGGTTGATCATATTGAGAGAGGGGTCTTATTTTTATGGAACCGTTGCCCGTAAGGGCGCGGTTTTTTTTGTTAATTCTATGTAACATCTTTGGCGTACCTTTTAATTAAGAAGCGCACCTTTGCATATTTGTTGAGCTATTATAAAAGCAAACTATGAGCACAATCAGGAAAATAGGAGTAATGACATCGGGCGGCGATAGCCCCGGCATGAATGCGGCTATACGTGCAGTAGTACGTACTGCTACTTATCATGGGATAGAAGTGCATGGCATCAGGCGCGGCTACCAGGGTATGATAGATGGCGATATATATAAAATGGAAGCGAAAGATGTATCGAATATCATACAGCGGGGCGGTACCATACTGAAAACGGCACGCAGTAAAGAATTTATGACTGATGAAGGGATGCAAAAAGCTTATGACAGCCTGCAAAAGCATGGTATAGAGGGCTTGGTGCTGATAGGTGGTGATGGTACTTTTAAAGGTGCTGTTGCCTTCTTTAAAAAATATACGATACCGGCCGTGGGTTTGCCGGGTACGATAGACAAAGATCTGGCAGGTACGGACTTTACTATAGGCTTTGATACGGCTGTAAATACAGCAGTAGATGCAATAGATAAGATACGTGATACTGCAGAAGCGCATGACAGGTTATTTATTGTAGAAGTAATGGGCCGCGATGCGGGGTATATAGCATTGCACAGTGGCCTTGCCTGCGGTGCAGAAGATATACTGCTGCCTGAAACAGTGACCAATATAAACGATGTGCTGGATAGAATAGATATGGACGAACGCCGTAAGAAAACCGTGCATATACTGGTAGTAGCAGAGGGCGACGATTTTGGCGGCGCTAAAGAATTACAAGCCAAAGTACAGGAACGCTTCCCGATGCTGGATATACGCAGTGCCATACTAGGACATATACAGCGCGGTGGGTCGCCTACCTGTGCGGACAGGATACTGGCCAGCAGATTGGGTTATGCAGCTGTAGATGCGCTGCGTGCGGGCCGAACACAAGTAATGGCAGGCATAATAAATGGAGAAATAGTGTACACACCGTTTGAAAAAGCTATTAAAGAAAACGTATGCCTCAGTAAGGATATGATAGATATGATAAGAGTGCTGGCAGTGTAGTTAGAAATACTAATTTCTAAAGCTAAAATCCTAAACAAGAATTTCTAAATACAGTATAGATTGTTTCAAAAGTTACTACTCACTATTTGCTTTGCGATACTTGCTACAGCCATATATGCGCAGGGTAAGGATTATGCTGTAGCTTTTTATAACCTGGAGAACCTTTTTGATACGCTGGATGACACATATGCCCATGATGAAGATTTTACTCCCAAAGGCAGTTATCGATATACAGATAAAGTATACAGGCAGAAACTACATAATATAGCCGGCGTATTTCAGAGCATAGGTACGGGCAAAGTGACAGATGGTGCCATATTGATAGGTGTGGCTGAAATAGAGAACAACCGTGTATTGAATGACTTGATTTCTCAGCCTGAAATAAAAAGCAGAGGTTATAAATATGTGTGGTATAACAGCCGGGACGAGCGGGGTATAGATGTAGCGCTGGTGTATAATCCTAAGTTCTTCAAACCGCTGATGTCAAAGCCATTGCCGGTATCGTTGCATGGCAGCGATGCTACGCGCGATGTACTGTATGTAATGGGCACCCTGGTAGGCGATACCGTGCATGTGCTGGTAAACCACTGGCCTTCGCGCAGGGAAGGCAGAGAGGAAACGGCAGATAAACGGAATGTATTGGCAATGGTGAACCGAAAGAAGATAGATGCCATACTGCAGGCAAATCCTAAGGCGCGCATACTGGTGATGGGCGACCTGAATGATAATCCCACGGATGGCAGTGTGCAGCAAACGCTGGGTGCTAAAGCAGACAGAAACAGCAATCTTTACAACCCATGGA
>CAMLKS010000117.1 GCA_946480675.1 uncultured Bacteroidota bacterium | reverse complement strand
GGAAACCTTTGCACAACCACAATGGCGCAACCGCAATTTTAATGTGAACATATACGGGTCGGGCGACCACCTGGAATACCTGCAGGAACTGGCTGCTAATAAGGGTTTGGCAGATAAAGTTATATTCAAAGGCTTTGTAAACAATATTGTAGAGCTATGGGAAGCCAACCATATTATGCTGATGCCATCGCGGGGAGAAGGTACCCCACTTTCGCTGCTGGAGGCCAACTATTGCAGGCGTGCCGCAGTGGTGACCGATGTAGGTGGCAATGCAGATGTGATAGAAGAAGGTGTGAACGGATTTGTGGCAGAAGCGCCGGTGGTTACCTGCTTTGCCAATGCTATGGAGCGCGCGTGGCAGCAACGTGAGCAGTGGGAACAACTGGGCATCAATGCGCGTATGCGTATTGATGAAAAATATACGACAGATGCCGTGCAGCAAGCTATTAACAGGCTACTGTACTGAAGTTCGTTAATCGCTTGTTAATGAGATGCAAAGCCCATGTTAACGCTACCCCCGGTTTTGAGAAGTGATTGTTGGATGTATGATTTTTGTATCAACAACAACAAACACAGAGAAATGAATAAACTGACCATTTACTTGAAAACAGCCGTATCACTAACACAGTTGCCCTTCTACTACCTGTCTTACAAAGCAGCAGAAATAAAATACAGGCAGCAGATGAACCCACCGGCAGCACCTGTGCCATCTGTAGCTATAGAGCCTGCTTTCGCATAGTGAATAACCTTCTTTTAATAAACAGGAAGAACCGCCACAGGTGGTTCTTTTTTTATGGGCAAAAAAATTTGCCGGATACTGTAACATTTTTGCGCCTGCCCCGATATACTGGAAACGACAATTATGAAAAGAATTATTACTACACTTTTTATGACGGCACTGGCTACTACGCAGGTATCTGCACAAACGGTGCTGAACGCGACAGCCCTGCCTGCCAATGGCTTTGTTACCAATTTTTATATAGGGGATAGCACGGGTGCGGGCCCTGCAGGTGCCAATGTGACCTGGGATTTCGGCGACCTGAACTATACGAATGCCGGTACCATTACAGTAGTAGATCCTGCCACCACACCTAATTATTCCAAATACAGCACTGCCAACCTGTGCCTTGAAATAGATGCACTGGGCTTTATGATATACAACTACTACAAAGCCGATGCGAATGCCATCAGCAAGGTAGGCGAGGGCGTAAGTGGTACACTGCCATCTGAAATAGATTATCTGACCGATAATAAAGTGTGGGCAAAATTTCCCTTCAACTTTAATGAAACGGCTACCGACAGCTGGCGTGGTGCCACCAGTAATGGAACGGATACTATTCTGTATGACGGTTACGGAACGCTGATAACACCGTTTGATACCTTTACAAATGTAGTAAGGCTGCGTACTATCAGTAATGATTCTGCCTTCGGCCTGGATACTACCTATACATGGTTTGCTACTGCGCCGGTATTATTTGAAATAATGGAAATGGCCGATGGTGAGTCGCTGATACTGGAAGAGATGCCAACGGTGACTACCGGCATCAGAAACATAGCGCATGAAAATCCTGTACGTATCTATCCCAACCCTGCGAAAGAATACATTACAATAGATGCAGGAAAGGTAAAAGGAAACGTAGCGATATATGATGCTACCGGCAAACTGGTGAGGCAGGCCGCGATAGATGGCACATCACAAACCATAGCTACTGCCGACCTGAAACCAGGTATCTACTTTTACAACCTGGTGAGCAGCAACAACAAACAATATAAAGGCACCGTTACTATACAATAACACTACTTCATATACATACAAAAGCGTCCTGTTTAAACAGGACGCTTTTCTTATGGGATGCTTTGATTATTATTCTGCTACTGCCTGCGGCTGATGCGTAACCGGGAAGTTGACCGAATTGGCAATGAAACATTTTTTATGTGCCATATCGTGCAGCGCATTGGCTTTGTCTATCATCGATGCATCTTTCACCGTTACAACAGGGTGCAGTGTCACTTCTGTAAACCGCGCAGGGTCGCCCATGGTGAGCACGCCCGTTGCATTGTCGGTATAGGCCGTAACGATAACGCCCGCATCGGCACACAGGTGCAGGTACCACAGCATATGGCAGCTGGATAAGGAATACAGCAAAGCATCTTCAGGATTGTGCTTACTGCCATCTCCGCGGAAAGGTGTATCTGAAGAGCACAGTATATCCGGCTTGCCGGCTATAGAAAGTGTATGGCTGCGTTCATATGCATCATATTTTATCGTGCCTTCGCCCTTATTACCCGTCCATGTAACGGTTGCAGCGTAGTGGTGTTGTTGGCTCATTGTAATAGTTTGAACTAAAATTACAGCTTCTGTTATAATTGAAATAAGCCATTCATGATAAAACATGAATGGCGAAATGAATAGGTAGCACTACTATCACTATTCTTTTACAACACGGGTGGTAGCATCACCTATCTTTAAAAGATACACACCCGGTTGATATGCTTTTATATCCAGTTGCTGCATAGTGGCAGGGACGGTGGCTAATACTTTTCCTGTTATATCTATTAGCAATGCATCTGTAGTTGTATTGCCTTTGTACTCCCAACGAATGGTATGCGATGCAGGGTTAGGGTACACGGTGAATGCATCGCGTTTGGTTACAGTAGGTACACTTGTTGTGGGTTTCCGTATTTGCAGAACAGTAGATTCCGGCGCATCATCAAAAGTTGTACCTGTGCTCTGAACATCAGAAAAGCCGCTGCCAACTATCATGTTGAAATCGCCATTCGGGTCTAATACAGACATCTTCATGCCCACTATCATGGTTTTGTTGTCGGGTCTTTGAATGCTTACCGAGCATGGCATAGGCGCTGCAAGGGTGCCAATATCTGCATGCACCACTCCCGGTTCCATAAGGCCATTCTGATATACAAATAGTGCATGGTCATACTTCATAGATGTGTTGGTGCCCGACCATGCTTGCCCGTTTGTGCCAACAAGGTTGGTATCGAGTCCGAACATAAAGCCTATATGGCTCGACGCCAGCATCTGCGAATGGGTCTCTATTTTAAACCATATACTGTCTTTTGCAGTATTGATGCGGTAAGATATTTTGGCGATGTCTTGCACATCCTGTGTTTCATCACCTGCTGCATCAGTAGTTAGCAGCGTATATGTTTGTGCGTGGCTTGTTTGCGTTGATAACAATAAAATTATAACGGCGAGTAGATTTAATCTTTTCATAAATGGCTTTTAAAATAAACAATGGTTCCCCGGCCGGGATTGAATGGAAGACCTATGGCTATTTATAAAAGGTTTGGTGCTGTTTATGAAGGTTTTAATCTGCTTGTACGTACATGCAAAAATTGTTTTAAATCAATAATTAAAAACGCTGCAATGCATTGCAACACTGACATAAGGTTTACGCAGGAAATAAATTCTTTACGCCGCGACAAATATTTTTAAAAAAATACTTATGTGCTAGTTCCCTATCCAATTAGGCAACGTAAGGATGTTGTCAACTAATAACTAGGAAATAATGTTGATTAATAGCACGAAACCAAAAACTATCGCAATGTAATACAGGCCAATTTTTGTTGCCTGCTTTGACTTTTTATCATACCCCGCGCTTTTATACATACCAGATACAATAAATATTCCGATTACTGGCAGTAGTAGAATCAAATAGTCTTTTAGTTGCAGAGACTCATTAGACTTAGCTGCTTCAATATTCTTTTCGAGCTCAATGGCTGATTTAGATGTAGCGAGTTCTGATTCAGATAAATTACGTTTTTCTATTTCATATTTGGCAGCAGAAACAGCATCCGGCTGATACTTGTTTGGATTCTCAAGTATTGAAATCAATTCTGTGTTTGTCTTACCTGCCATTACAGTATTAAAATCAAAACCCATAGTTCAAGTTTAAGATTGGTACTTTAAAGATGTTAATATACATTTTTACTTGATAGCATTTACCCTCTCATTAGCCACCACTAATATTTGCTTGAAAGCACTAGTATCCATCAGTTCAGGTGCAGGCGTAGGTGTGTGCGGTTCGGGTTTGTGGGCTTGCAGAAAGTATTGCATCCATATATTGCTGTGCCATTCGCCCAGCTTGTAGCCTATGTTTTTAAACAAACCGATATCTTCAAAACCCACCGCCCGGTGAAACCCAACACTTGCTGTGTTGGTAGAAAGTATGCTGGCGCAAATACTATAATAGCCTTGCAGCTTCATCATATCAAACAGTGCGGCATACAGCACACGTGCTATGCCTTTGCGATGGTGTTTTTCTGCCAGGTACACGGTCGATTCTGCACACCATTGGTAAGCAGTGCGCTCACGATGGGTGCTGCCATAAGCATAGCCCAGTAGCTCACCATTGCACTCGCATAGCAGCCAGGGATATTTTGCGGTTATCTTTTCTACCTTTTCTTCAAATGCCTGCAGCGATGGCACATCGTATTCAAAGGTGTTGGCGGTATGCAATACATAAGGGGCATACACCGCTAATAGTTTTTCTGCATCGGCAACGGTGGCCGTTCGTATGTGTAGTGTAGTATCCATCTCAAAAGGTTTAAAACAAAACGCCCCGCAGCAGTGCGGGGCGTTTCAACTCATTAGCGTAAGTACAGCAGCTCACGGTATTTCGGCAGCGGCCATGTCTTATCATCCACCAGCAGCTCCAGTTTGTCTGCATGGTAGCGTATCTTATCAAAGTATGTTTTCACATCGTTGCAATACATCGCAGCGCGCTTGTGCATATCATCCACGTTGTTGGCTTTCTTGCGGGCTTCTATCATCGCCTCTACATTATCATTAATGTTCTGTATATGCTCGCTGATAACCCTTGCCAGGTTCAGTTGCGCTTTGTAGCTGCTTTCACCCAGGCCTACTTCTTTCAGGCCTTTTATGTTTTCTACCAGCACATTCTGATAGTTAACGGCTGCAGGCAATACATGGTTGGTAGCTATGTAGCCCAGTATACGCGCTTCTATCTGCACTTTTTTCACATAGTCTTCCAGCAGTATCTCGTGGCGTGCTTCCAGTTCGCGCTCGCTATAGATGCCGTTATCGAAGAATACTTTCTTGGCAGCATCCGTCACAAACGCATCCAGTGCCTCAGGTGTTGTTTTAAAGTTGTTCAGGCCACGTTTCTTAGCTTCTTCTGCCCACGCCTCGCTATAGTTGTCACCTTCAAAGCGTATTTTCTTCGATTCGGCAATATATTTACGCAGTACGTGCATCAGGGCTATTTCTTTCTTATCGCCTTTTTCTATCAGCGCATCTACTTCACGCTTAAAGTTTTTCAGGCTTTGTGCCATGATGGTGTTCAGCACGGTCATAGGTGAGCCGCAGTTGGCTGAAGAACCTACCGCACGGAACTCAAATTTGTTTCCTGTAAAGGCAAACGGGCTGGTACGGTTGCGGTCCGTATTATCCATCAGCAGTTCCGGTATTTGCTTGTGGATGTCTAGCTTCAGTATCACTTCATCCTGCTCGCTGAACTTCTCTTTCACCCTTGTTTCTATCTCATCCAGCACCTCTGTCAGGTATTTACCTATATATACAGATATGATGGCCGGCGGGGCTTCATTGGCACCCAGGCGGTGGTCGTTGTTGGCAGATGCGATAGCTGCACGCATCAGGTCTGCATGGTCGTGTACTGCTTTAATAGCATTCACAAAGAAGGTAAGGAACATCAGGTTGGTACGTGGTGTTTTACCCGGTGCCAGCAGGTTTACACCTGTATCGGTAGCAAGGCTCCAGTTGTTGTGTTTACCACTTCCATTCACACCTGCAAATGGTTTTTCGTGCAGCAGCACTTTCAGTTTGTGGCGTTTGGCCACTTTATTCATCACGTCCATCAGCAGCGAGTTGTGGTCTACTGCTATGTTTGCTTCTTCAAATATTGGTGCACATTCAAACTGGCACGGTGCTACCTCATTGTGGCGGGTGCGCAGTGGTATGCCCAGTTTGTAAGATTCCTGTTCGAAATCCTGCATGAACTCATACACACGGTCTGGTATAGAACCAAAGTAGTGGTCTTCCAGTTGCTGTCCTTTGGCTGGTGAGTGGCCTACCAGTGTGCGGCCGCACATTACCAGGTCGGGGCGTGCATTGGCCAGGGATTCATCTACTACAAAGTATTCCTGTTCCCAGCCCAGTGTGGTGGTTACTTTGTTTACATTTTTATCAAAGTAATGGCATACATCTACCGCTGCTTTGTCCAGTGCGGCGATTGATTTCAGCAATGGCGCTTTATAATCCAGCGATTCGCCGTTGTAGGCTATAAAGATGGTAGGAATACACAGTGTTTTACCATGGCCTGCTTCCATAATGAAGGCAGGAGAAGAAGGGTCCCACGCGGTATAACCACGGGCTTCAAAAGTGGCACGGATACCACCATTAGGAAAACTGCTCGCATCAGGTTCCTGTTGTATCAATGCATCACCGTCAAATATTTCAATAGCGGTACCATCGCTTTTAATGGTAAAGAAAGAATCGTGTTTTTCGGCAGTAGTACCGGTAAGTGGTTGAAACCAGTGCGTAAAGTGGGTAACACCACGCTCTTCGGCCCAGGCTTTCATACCTGCAGCCACCTGGTCTGCCATCTTACGGTCTATCTTGGTTCCCGATTTGGCTGAGTTCATCAGGCTTTTGTAAGCCTCATCGCTCAGGTATTCGCGCATAGCGCGACCGGTAAATACGTTGCTGGCAAACATGCTGGTAATGCGCTTACCACCATAATGGGCTACCTTTTTATCTTCGGAAGCCATTTCTTGCAGAGCGAGATAACGAAGTGATGACATTAGATTAAATTTTACGCAAATGTAAAATTAATCTCCGTAAACTGCCAAATTTTTAATCAAATTAACCTGAAAATGATATATTATTAAAATATTGTTTTATTTACTGAATGGATGGAAAAGCGCCGGATGTACAATATAAGCGCACGCAAAATCCTCTCTTACAATGCCTTGTGCATTTATTTCTCTTTTAGGCTCCGTTAAATGCATAAATATTTTAATGTCAAAATAATCTGCAACGGCTTCGATTTCTCTGATATGCATATGGTCGGCAAATTCTACCCCGCGTCTGCCCTGCCATTTATAGGCGGCTTCTTTACTGCTCCAGGCCAGGGTTAGTAGTTGGCTATCATTTTTGAATAGCACCTGCTCATCTGCCGACAGAAATTTGTGCTGCAGCGCTTCCATGCGCGGGTGCCAGCATTGTATATCTATGCCGCATTCTACATACGGGCTTACCACTGCCGCTACATAAGGCCACGAGTGGGAGATGGAAAAATAGTAGCCATTATTATCTATCCTTGGCTTGTCATGCTCATCCGGCTTGATATTCAGCAGCGGGAAATCTTCCTTCAGATGCTTCAGCAGGAAGCGCCCTGCCAGGTACTCCATCCGCCGTTTCTCCGATTTTATTTCCGGCAGCGACAGCCCGGTACGC
>CAMLKS010000116.1 GCA_946480675.1 uncultured Bacteroidota bacterium | reverse complement strand
TAATGCAATATTAACTTACCAAACACCCGTCTATTCGCAATAAACGGGTGTTTTATTTTTAATTTAGCAACCGATTTCAATAAGCACAATTTTTCAAAAACTACAGGATGAAAAAAGCGAGTTTAGTTACAGCCATTTTAGCTATTAGCATTTCAGCAATGGCGCAAAAGCAGAATATTCAAACTGCCAGCAACTATCTTAAAGAGAAAGATTATGAGAAAGCCATAGAGTATATCAACATGGCTACAAACGACCCTTCTACCAAAGACAATGCAAAAGCATGGTATGTAAAGGCGAATATATATATGGATATGCAGCAAGACCCTGCCAAAAAGGAAAAGAAGCCTTATCGCGAAGCCGCTGCTGCATACACCAAAGTAACCGAGCTGGATGCAAAATATGAGAAAGAGAATGTAGATAATGGCTTGTTGCTCTCTGCTTTCAATTTCTATAACGATGCAGTTGTAGAATACAACGCAAAAAAATATGACGATGCATATGCCCTTGCTAAAAGCACGGTAGATATCCGCAATATAGATGGTGGCAAACGTTTTGCCGGCCGTAAACAGTTTGACACAATTGCAGCCCAGGCACAAACCATACAGGCTTTTAGCGCTTACTACAATAAAAAGTACGACGAGGCACTACCTGCATTACAAGCGCTGAAGTCAGGGCCAATACCTGCCGGTGAAAACATTTACCTGATACTTTCTGATATCTATAAAGTACAAAACAAAGACGCTGAAATGCTGGCTGTGCTGGAAGAAGCAAAGGCAAAATTTCCTGAAAGCCAAAACGTTAGAAATGAGGAACTAAACTATTACATCAAAAGTGGTAAGCAGGATATCCTGATAAAAAAACTGGAAGATGCCGTAGCTAAAGACCCTAATAATGCAGAAATATTGTTCAACCTGGCAAATGGCTATATGGGTCTTGCTTTTCCTAAAGATGCCAGTGGTAAAGAACTGCCTAAGCCTGCCAACTTTGCAGAGCTTATCAACAAAACAGAAGCTACATACACTACTGCTTTGAAGATAGACCCGAATAATGCAGGCTATAATTACAATATGGGCGCGTTCTATTACAACCAGGCTACCGACCTGAACAAGCAAATGAATGACGCTGCCGACCTGATGGATAAAACCAAAGTAGCAGCAGAAAAAAAGAAATACGAAGACAAATATGAAGCGCTGAAAAAAGAGCGTGATGTAATATTTGGTAAGGCCATGCCTTATCTCGACAAAACAGTTCAGATACTGGATCCTAAAGTAGGCAACATGAGTGCAGATGATAAATTCTCTTACCAGTCTGCATTGGTGGCTATGAGGGAAATATATGCCCGCCAAAACAATATGGAAAAAGCCAGCGCATTGAAAAAGAAGTTGGACGAGAGCCGGACTAAGAAATAGTTTGTTAAATTTATATATGTAAAAGGCAGCCATAGAGCTGCCTTTTATGTTGTAGTAAATATAAAAGTGGTGAATGTGATAAATGTCATCTGCAAATCACTTAGCAATAGCTTAACTTAGCGAAAATTTTTAAGCGATTGTCACAAATAAAAAAACTGGATATTGTTCGTTTCGCTCCCCGGAAAGGTGAGGGTTTCTACGATACACTGAAAAGAAAAGTAGACGCATACTTTACAGATAATAATATAGACCCGCATGGCAATGCTTCCATGAAGCTGAAGACTGTAGCTATGGTGTCTATGTACCTCATACCATATGCTGTTATTGTATCAGGCCTGGCTACCAACCTGTGGTTGTTCTATGCCATGTGGCTGGTAATGGGTATCGGTATGACGGGTATCGGTTGTTCCGTAATGCACGATTCCAACCACGGTTCTTATTCTGATAACAAATCGCTGAATAAGTATCTGGGCAAGATCATAGCCCTGGTAGGTGGCTACGAGGTAACATGGAAGATACAACACAATATCCTGCATCATACCTATACAAATATCGATGGGCTGGATGATGATATAGATGCCGGTATTTTCCTGCGTTTTTCCCCGCATTCTAAAAAGTATTTCATGCACCGCTACCAGCACTGGTATGCATGGTTCTTGTATGGCTTGCTTACATTGCAATGGGCTACTATTAAAGATTTCAGGCAGGTATATGATTATCACAAAAAAGACCTGTTGAAGAAAGAAAAGATAACACTGGGCAAGGCTATGCTGCAGTTGGCTATCTACAAAATATTTTATTATCTCTATATTTTTGTTATACCCGTAATGATTACCGGTATTCCTTTCATGCATGTGCTGTTAGGCTTCCTGCTGATGCATTTTACAGCCGGTTTGCTGTTGTCTTGCATCTTCCAGCTGGCACACGTAATGGAAGAGTGTGAATTTCCTTTGCCTTCTGATGACAGGAAGATGGAAAATAACTGGGCCGTGCATCAATTGCTGAACACTGCAAACTTTTCGCCACGCAGCGCTTTGGTAGGCTGGTTTGTTGGTGGCCTCAACCGCCAGATAGAACATCACCTGTTCCCACATATTTGCCATATACACTATAAGAATATAGCACGGTTTGTAAAGGAAACGGCCAGGGAGTACGGATTGCCATACCAGGAGCAGCCCACCTTTGCACATGCACTGGTAAATCATGGCCGCATGCTGCGTAAATTGGGCCGCGATTAAAAATATTTGGATAGCTTTTTTTATTAATGTTAAACAGTATCTTTGGTAACATTACTAATTAAAACTATTTACAGTGCAAGAACAAAAATTAACAGGAACTGTAAAGTTCTTTAATGAAGCCAAAGGCTTTGGTTTCATCAAGCATGATGGCACAAACCAGGAGACTTTTGTACACGTTACCGGCCTGAAGGAACAAGTGAAAGAGAACGACCGTGTAGAATTTGAATTGCAGCAAGGTAGAAAAGGCATGAACGCCGTAAACGTTCGTGTTATACGATAGTAATAGACATTTTTGAAAGCCTTTAAGACCAGCTCATGCAGCTGGTCTTTTTATTTGCCCGTTTCACTGTAAGGTGCATCTACAGGTTTTGATTCAGGCGAACCTTTTTGTCTGAGCCATATAGATAGGATAACAATGGTAGCTACAGATAAGAATTCACTCTGCCAGTTTTGGAAAGACTCAAACCAAAAGCGGGCTTGTGTTATATAATGCTGCCAATCGTCGGGCGGCAGGTTTTTATCAGCCTGCTCTTCATTATGGCTTTTCAGGCTACCATAGAAGTGTGCCACAAAAGAGCCTATAAATAGCAATATGAGTACTATGGATAGTGAATTTTTATAGAGCTTCAACCATATTCCGCCTTTTTTCACCGGCCAGGGCGCATCCTGATGCGCTTGTGGCTCCCGATCTACTTCTTCTTCCTCATCCAGTTTTTTAGACTCTGAAGAGCCTACTTGTCGCAGGTGGACGGTTAGTATTACGTACAATGCCATTTGCAAAAATTCACTCTCCCAGTTTTCGAAAGTAGCTTGAATGAAATGGCCGCTGTGTGCATATGCCCAAAGTGTTTCTTTAGCTTTCCCTTCTTCCTGTAATTCATCATTGCGTTCATGCCATCCTGTTATGAACTGACCAAACAAGGAAACAAACATTAGTGCAAGTACCACGATGCTAAGGCCGTTTTTATAAAAAAAGCTATGTTTTTTTGTAGTCATGGTTTTAAGGCATCGAAAAAATTTATGCCATAGCACACTTTCTTATTTTTGCGTATTATACTATCAAAATGAGCACTGCAGATAATTCCATCCTTGGCCTTAAACTACCTACAGACCCCCGATGGGCCGATCTCGCTTCCGTATCGCTGGAAGAAATACTGACCGACCATGCTTTTTGCGAGCAGAAAGCAGCTACCCAATGCATATCGTTGATACAACGATATCCCGATAAAATGGATTTGGTGAATGCATTAGCACCTATAGTTACAGAAGAGTGGGGGCACTTTCGTATGGTGTGGGCCGAGATGAAGAAGCGTGGTTATACATTAGGTAAACAGCGAAAGGATGATTATGTAAACCTGCTACTGCAAAATGAACCCAAGGGCATTCCCGGTGAAGATAAGCTATTGCATAAACTGATGATATGTGCTTTGATAGAAGCGCGCAGTTGCGAGCGGTTCCGTTTATTGTCTGAAAACCTGGAAGAAGAAATGCTCCGGAAGTTCTATTATAAATTTATGGTTTCGGAAGCTGGGCACTATCGTCTTTTCATAGATCTGGCTGAAAAGTACTATCCGCATGACAGGGTAAGGCGCGCATGGCAGCAATGGCTGGATATAGAAGGAAATGTGCTGAAACAGTTTGAACCACGTGGAGATAGAATGCACTGATTGGTTCATAATTTTCAATGTTTAAGTTTTTAGTTAATTTTAATGGCGCATTTTTGAACACCACCGCTGCACCATAACCATAACCCGTTGATGGGCAATAAAATACACACCCTCCATGCCTCAGAAATTCAAAATTATTTATGTGGATGATGACACAGATGACCGTTTTTTATTTAAAGAGGCTATCAGGGAATCAGTTTCACACGCAGATGTGCACACATTAGCCACCGGAACGGAACTGTTACAAATATTGCGTTCCAACTCGCAATTGCCTACTGCTATTTTTCTTGATGTAAATATGCCTGTAATGAATGGTTTTGAATGCCTTAGCCGTATTCGCGAAAATCATTTATTTGATGGCATAAAAATTTATATGCTTTCAACATCTTCATCGAATTCCTATATCCATACGGCCAAGCAAGAAGGAGCAGATGGTTACTATACCAAACCTACCAGCTATAATAGCCTGAAAGTATTGATAAGCAATTGCATAGAAGAGCTATTGTAGAACTCCAATTGCCGTTACTGAATAATGATTATTAAGAATATTGTAAACCAGGATGTGGTAAATATCAGTAATTGTGAGAGTGAGCCTATCCATATACCCGGTAGCATACAACCTCATGGTTTTCTTTTAGGTATCAATGGTCATGGTCATGAGATAATTTATTGCAGCGAAAATTGTACCGACTTCATTGGTATCGGTGCAAAGGATATACTAGGGAAGCACTATGCAGATATTTTTGATTGTGAGGAAGCCATCCGTCTTACCAACTATCTGAATGACCCATTAAGAGATACTTCACGTCCATATGTCTGTACATTTAAAGATGTACAATATAATACTACTGTTCATAATAGCGGCGAGGTATTGGTGTTGGAATTTGAACCTTTCCCCGATGGTAGTATGGAACTGCCTAATTTATATATTCAAACCCGTCAGTTTGTTAGTGCGCTCCAGGAAACCATGGGCTTGCAAGGGCTTTGCCAATCCATTGCTGAAGAGATCCATAAAATAACCGGTTATGATAGGGTGATGGTCTATCGGTTTGATAAGGATTATAATGGAGAAGTATTTGCCGAGGCAAAAAGGGACGACCTTGAGGCGTTCTATGGTTTACATTATCCGCATACAGATATACCTGCCCAGGCACGCCAGTTATATCTCAAGAACCTGATGCGTATGATAAGTGATGTAAACTATAAACCTGTGCCTATTGTTACTCAACAAAATAATGCCGACAATTCAAGTCTTGATTTAAGTTTATCTGTATTACGCAGTGTATCTCCTATACACATAGAGTACTTGAAAAATATGGGGGTAGGTGCAACGCTTACCATATCACTGATACAAGATAAAAAGCTTTGGGGGCTTATTGCCTGTCACCATTATGGGCCAAAGAATATACCGCATTACATACGCCTGACAGCCTTACTCCAGGCACATTTCCTCACTTCACAAATAAAAGTGCGGGAACTGACGGAAGAGCACGAATTGACGTTAGCTAAGGACCAGATGATGCAAGATCTGTTGCATTTTCTGAATAACAATGAGCAGGTAGAGCAATACATCTCTCATCCGCAGTTATTAAAACTGGTAGAAGCCGATGGTGTTTCAATCATTTATAACGATGCAGTGTATAGTAATGGCCATACACCCGCCAAAGAACAGGTAATTGAATTGGCAACCTACCTTCGAAATCAGAAATATGCTGATTTTGCAACTAATAATATTCAATCTGTGCTCCCTGGACTGGCGGGAGCTACCGGGGCATTGTACTTTTCACTAAGTCCTACTTCAAACAACAGCATTATCTGGTTCCGGAACGAACTGGAACAAACTATTCATTGGGCAGGAGAACCCGACAAAGCTATCGTTAAGGACGAGAAGGGTTTATTTCCCCGTAAGTCGTTTTCCCTTTGGAAGGAGATTGTAAAAGGGTATAGTAAAGATTGGCTGAAGGTAGAGGTGAATGCAGCTGCCAAATGTGCGTATGCACTGCAAAAACAGTTTTCTCTTAGTGATATCCGAAAGGAGGAAGAAGTGCAACGCAAGCTATCAGACAAACTCAGGCTGGCCAATGAAGAACTTTCAAACCTTAACTGGATTGGTACACATGACCTAAAAGAACCTCTACGAAAGATTCAAATATTTGCATCTAAAATATTGGAAACCAGTGAATATAATATTTCATCTGAGCCAATAGACCTTATAGAACGCATGCGTAAGTCTGCCGGCCGTATGCAGAACTTGATAGAAGATATTCTTAACTATTCACGTCTCGCCGCCTCAGAAACCAAGTTTACCGAACTAAAGCTTAATGATGTATTGTCGGAGGTAAAAGTCGAACTCGAAGACCTGATAAATGAAAAGCAAGTTAAACTAACGGCGCAGGATCTGCCTGTTATTAATGGAGTTTGGTTCCAGGTAAGGCAGCTTTTTATTAATTTACTGAGTAACGCAATCAAGTTTGCCAAGCCCGGTACTACCCCCGAAATAGAGATATTATCAGAAAAAGCATGCATCCCTGCCATTTCTGGTAATAACCAGGTATATCATAAGATTACATTTTCAGATAAAGGAATTGGCTTCGATGATAAATATGGCAATGTTATCTTTAAAGTGTTCCAACGTCTGAATGGTATCAGCGTATATGAGGGTACCGGCATTGGCCTCGCCATTTGCAAAAAAGTGATGGAAGTCCATGATGGCTTCATTGAAGCAAAAGGGGAGGAAGGAAACGGTGCAAAATTTATCGTGTATTTCCCTGTATTGTAAAATTTATTTAACTGTTGACCCTATGTTTATAAAAGAATTACGCTCCTCAACAATGGCCGCACATCAGGCGCTCGATAAGATGTTGATACCCTATATTAAAAGTATTGAAACCCCGGCCCGGTATGCCGATCTTCTGAAATGTTTCTACGGTTATTTTAGCAGGGTGGAGGAGCAGTTATCTATATTTTTGAATAATGAAAACATTCCTGCATATGATGAGCGCCGTAAAGCACGTGTCATTGTACAGGAGCTGGAGTCTTGGGGTGAAACCATCCCGTCTGAAACGGCCGATGCTCCACGTGTAGATGCAAAAGCTAAAGCGATGGGGGCTATGTATGTATTGGAAGGCTCTACGCTGGGCGGAAAGAT
>CAMLKS010000115.1 GCA_946480675.1 uncultured Bacteroidota bacterium | reverse complement strand
TTCATGCATTTTAAAAAGGTTGCCCTGAAAGGCAACCTTTTTATTTAAATAACTTTCATTTATTAATAACTTGATTATTTTTAGTGTAGAACCAAAACTGATACTATGCTACAAGTAGGAGACGAATTTCGCCATAAGTTTAGCTACACACAAGACGATGTAGATACCTATGCACGTGTAAGTGGCGATGTAAACCCGCTACATATTGATGCAGAAGCTGGTAAGGCCAGCATGTTTGGCAGAAATATCATTCACGGTTTTTTAGGGGCCAGTGTATTTACCAAAATATTTGGTGCCCTGTGGTATGCCGATGGGCATGTATATATGAGCCAAAACATTAAATGGCTGAGGCCCATGTTTGTAGATACCGAATATGACGCGGTGATAACGGTAAAAGAAACGTATCCTGACAAGAACAGGATACTGTATGACTGTGCGGTATATGAAGTAAGCACCGGCGATAAGACCATACAGGGAGAGGCACTGCTGCTGAATAAAAAGCAATATGTCTGGTAATCAATCGGTACGGTAAATAATTGAAAGCACCTTGTTACAGGTGCTTTTTTTATGCTTAATTTTCCACCGTTGTTATGAAGTACTTTTTATGCATCATCCTGGCACTACCATTCACCGCGGGGGCACAATTGATAAAAAACACGGTAAAAACAGACTCGCTGAACGGCAGGCCTGTTTATTACTATCTCAATCAAGAGGACGTGGGTAGCATTGCCAAATCCTTCTACTCCGGCCAGTTGGGCATTGGCGATAACGAGGAAACAAAAGGAATAATAGATTCCATTTTTACAGACAATGAAGAAACACTTTCCTTCTTCCTTTACAATTTCAACCGTTTGCTGGCCATAGCAGATAAAACCACGGTAGAAGATGCCGGAACGGAAGCAAAAGACTTTATCTTGAAAAACCCCTGTTTCTTTTTCAAAAGCCTGCGCGATGCACATTTTCGTATGATGGTCAAAAACTGGGTGCAGCCCATCGGCTATACCATTGGCACCCGGAAAGCATTGGATGCGTGGATTGGATTGATAGAGCCAGCATTGCTGGCCAACTGCAAACAATACCTGCCCGACTGGAATGATTTTAAAGCACAATTAGCAAAAGAAATATCCTGATGCAACCGCACGTTACATATTACACCATTCCGCCACCTGCCAGCCTTGCTGCATTTGTGCGCATGTTTTGGGTATATGAAATAGAGCGGGGTGACGGCCCTTATGTTTACCGTTCTTTGGCCGATGGTTGCGCAGAAATGATATTTCACTATCACAATACATTTGATGAGCTAACCAATACGGGTACGGTAAAGCAAGGCCATGCTATGCTGCAGGCACAGTCGCAAACCTATCGCAGGTTTGTAACAAATGGTAGCTTTGGCATATTCGGTGTTTACCTCTACCCTTTTGCATTACCGCATTTGTTTCGCCTGTCGGCAGCAGCGGCCAGCAATCACATGCCCGATCTACACACCTTACTTGGCGCCGAAGGTCGCCTGCTGGAAGAGCAAATGATGCTGGCAAGGTGCAACCGGGCACGGGTGGCTATTCTATCCGCCTTCCTGGAAAAGAAACTAAAAAATGTACCCTTACCACCTGCCATGTACGCTATTCATCACGTGATACATGCTAAAGAATTGATGCCGGTAAATGATATGGCTTATCACTTCAATCTTTCTACCCGTCAGCTAGAACGTAAGTTTAATGAACTGGCCGGCTTTAGCCCTAAGATATACACCCGCATCATACGTTTTCAGTCGGCACTCAAACAGTATGATAGGAATGCAGACCGTTCCCTAACCGATATAGCATATGATTGCGGTTATTACGACCAATCGCATTTCATCCGCGATTTCAAATCTTTCTCCGGCTACCATCCCGGCATCTATTTTAAAGGGCAGGCAGAAGGGAAAGAATACCTGGATGCTTAGATGTCGTGTTTATACAATTTCTATTTTATCGGCCCCGGTACTTTTGATGTTATAAAAACGAAAAAAAATGAAAACAGTACAACTTCCGGAAAGGTATCAGCATGTAATGCCTTACCTGATTTTAGAAAATGCTAAAGACTTTCTGTCTTTTGTAAAAGACGTCTTCGATGCACGGGAAACACATGTCACCCACCGCGAAGATGGCAGCATTATGCATGGAGAGGTGATGATTGGCGATAGCACCATCATGTTTGCCCAGGCAAGCGACCAATGGGGTGTAAACACTGCGGGCATGTATGTAAATGTACCCGATGCCGATGAAACCTATAAGAAAGGCATTGCGGCAGGTGCTACCAGCCTTATGGAAGTAAGCGACCAGAGCTATGGCCGTAGCGGTGGTTTTAAAGATAAGTTTGGTAATACATGGTGGGTAGTTACCCCTTATCATAATAAAAAGGGCATACAAACATGTATGCCCTTTTTATTGATTAGAGTCGGTTTTGATTTTAGTTCAGCTTGCCTACCATATCTTCAGGCCTTACCCACTCGTCAAATTGCTCGCTGGTTACATAGCCCAGGTCTATAGCTGTTTGCTTCAGCGTCTTGCCTTGCTTATGGGCTGTTTGCGCTATCTCAGCTGCTTTGTAGTAGCCTATTTTAGTGTTCAACGATGTTACCAGCATCAGTGAGTTGTGAAGGTTGTTATCTATATTGGCCTGTATCGGTTCAATACCTTCCGCACATTTATCGTTGAACGACACACAACCATCGCCTATCAGCCTTGCGCTGTGCAGGAAGTTGAATATCATTACCGGCTTAAATACGTTCAGCTCGAAATGGCCGTTTGAACCGCCTACACTGATGGCCACATCGTTACCCATTACCTGTGCAGCTATCATGGTCAGCGCCTCGCACTGTGTAGGGTTTACTTTACCCGGCATGATAGATGAACCCGGCTCATTGTCTGGTATGAATATTTCACCAATACCGCAACGTGGGCCGGAGCTCAGCATACGTATGTCGTTCGCTATTTTCATCAGGCTAACGGCTACTGTTTTCAGCGCACCGTGTGCTTCTACTATCGCATCGTGCGCAGCCAGGCTTTCAAATTTATTCTCTGCTGTAATGAAAGGCAGGCCAGTCAGCTTGGCTATATTGCCTGCTACATGCTCTGCATAGCCTTCCGGCGTATTGATGCCCGTACCTACTGCCGTACCACCCAGTGCCAGTTCGCTCAGGTGTGCCAGTGTATTATTGATAGCACGCAGGCCGTGATCCAGTTGCGATACATAGCCGCTTATTTCCTGTCCCAGTGTCAATGGCGTAGCATCCATAAAGTGCGTACGACCTATTTTCACTATGTGCATGAAGGCTTTCGCTTTCTTATCCAGCGTATCGCGCAGTTTTTTGATGCCCGGGATCGTTACATCTACCAGCATTTTGTATGCAGCAATGTGCATAGCCGTAGGGAACGTATCGTTTGATGATTGCGATTTGTTCACATCATCGTTGGGGTGCACAAATTTTTCTTTATCTGTAAGCTGGCCGCCATTGATAACGTGTGCGCGGTATGCTACCACTTCGTTCACGTTCATGTTCGATTGTGTGCCCGAACCTGTTTGCCATACCACCAGCGGAAACTCATTATCCAGTTTGCCTTCCAGTATCTCATCGCACACCTGGCCTATCAGTTTCGATTTTTCAGCAGGCAGCACACCCAGCTCGGTATTGGTCATCGCGGCTGCTTTTTTCAGGTAAGCAAATGCGCGGATGATTTCCTTCGGCATCTTGTTAATGTCCTGTGCAATTTTGAAATTCTCGATAGAGCGCTGCGTTTGTGCGCCGTAATAAGCATTAACGGGTACTTTCACTTCACCCATCGTGTCTTTCTCAATACGGTATTCCATTGTTATATGAGATTTATTATTGGAAAAATTATGAACGCCGCAAAGGTATTAAATGAACAATTATGCGAAAGCGTATATTATTTATTTTAATTTTGCAGCCGTGAAGCAGGGTTTTGTTATATCCATCATCTTACTGGCAGTACTTATTGGTTTTTCCTTCAGCAAAACACCGCAGAAGATAACCAAAGAAAAGCTGGGCGAAATGCTGTTTTTCGATCCCATACTTTCTGAAGATAGCAGCGTGAGCTGTGCTTCCTGCCACAAGCCACAGTTTGCCTTTGCCGATACTGCTGCTTTCAGCACCGGTGTGCATGGCAAATTAGCTACCCGCAATACACCATCGGCCATGAATGTAGCGACACGCGAGGCACTCTTCTGGGATGGCCGCGCGACTACGCTGGAACAGCAGGCGCTTGGCCCTATCGAAAACCCGAATGAAATGAATCTGTCGCTGGCAGAGGCTATTAAAAGGCTGAACCGCAGCAAGAAGTACCGCCACTTATTTTTCAGCATCTTCAAATCGGTGCCGAATGAAAAATACCTGGCGGAGGCTATATCTGCCTACGAGCGCACCTTAGAAACCGGCAGTACTCCCAACGACCGCTGGCTGAATGATGAGCCGAACGGCATGAATGAACAACAGGTACGTGGCCGAGATATATTCCGTGTAAAAGGCAAATGTTTTGAATGCCACTTCACGCCCGACTTTACCAATGATGAATTCCGCAGCATCGGTTTATTTAACGGCAGCCAACTGAATGATTCCGGTAGATACCACATCACAAAAGACCCGGCCGATATTGGCAAAATGAATGTGCCCGGCCTGCGAAATGTAGCGGTTACCGCACCATACATGCACAATGGCCAGTTTAAAACCCTGCGCGAGGTGATAGATTATTATGACAACCCGCATGCTATCCTGCCCGATGGCATGTATCGCGATAGCGTACTTTCCCAACCACTGCTCCTTACCGAACAGGAAAAACAAGACCTGGAAGCCTTTCTGCATGCGCTTACAGATGACAGGTTTGTAATATCCAATAAGTAGGTCCCTTTATTTATCCGGCAAAAGGTCGAGAAACCAAAAGCCGGTGTTCCATTTGTCTGTATCACTAGTAGCAGGTGTGTAGCTTTTATATACTATCTCCCCTTCCTTCACAGCTACGGGCGCTGTAAAATAAGGCGCATTATATACATAGGTATGAAACTCCCCATTTTCACCACATGGGTCTACACCGGCAGGTAAGTCGTTCAGAAAACTGTTATCTATCTTTCTCCCCAAAAAGCTTTTATCTAAAAACTTTTCATTCAGGCAAACGATCATCGCCTCTATACCTGTTTGCTCTATTACTTCTATTAACTCGCGTGTATCCCGCTTCCATAAAGGGAACACAGCTTCAACGCCTACCGTTGCCAATTGCTGCTCACGATATGCCTTCAGGTCTTCCAAAAAAATATCGCCAAAGGCGGCTGTATATATGCCTTCAGCTTTCAACGCCGTCAGTGCATCTTCCATCGCACGTTTATAGGTATTATCGTCGGGCGATGCCGGCAGCCTTATCTTCCGGTGCGCTATGTTCATAGCTGCGGCCTGTGCATCCAGCAGTGCTTCTCTTACGCCGTGCATCACTATGCGGTCATGCTCATCATTTATGGTGGTGAGCAGGGTCTTCACTTCATAGTCGCTATTCAGCAGCATATGATAAGCCAGCGCAGCATCTTTACCGCTGCTCCAGTTCAGCACCGTAGGTATCCTGTTCATTTATGTGCAAATGAACGTATTTTACACGCAATTATCAGCACACCATATTTTATATGCCACACGCTATTGTTACAGGTGCCACACAGGGAATAGGCAAAGCCATTGCAGAAAAATTTTTATCAGAAGGATTTTCGGTAGCCATCTGCGCCCGCAGCAAAGATGATTTGCTGACTGTTGAACAAGAATGGAAAGCACAATATCCCAATGCTACTATTATCACCCACCAGGCTGACTTATCTGTAAAAGAAGAGGTCATTGCCTTTGCGGAAGCGGTATTGAAACAATTCCCGACTGTAGAGGTATTGGTAAACAATGCAGGCTTATATTTTCCGGGCTTACTCTCTACAGAGCCCGATGGACAACTGGAAAAACTCATGGCGGTAAACCTGTATAGCGCCTACCACATCACCCGCCACATATTACCGGGTATGAAGAAGGCAAAAGCAGGACATATATTTAATATGTGCTCCATCGCCAGCCTGCGCGCTTATCCCAATGGTGGTGCTTACAGCATCACCAAATATGCCCTCTTAGGCTTTTCAGACAACCTGCGTTTGGAGTTGATGCCCGATAATATTAAAGTCACTTCCATATGCCCCGGTGCCACTTACAGCCGCTCCTGGTCGCAAAGCGGTGTATCGCCTGATAGACTCATGACTACCCAGGATATTGCCGATACGGTATGGAGCGCCTATAAATTATCACCGCAAGCTAATATTGACACCCTTGTCATCCGTCCGCAACAGGGTGATTTATAACACATTTTAACTTTGCTTTAACCGTAGCATCCTTCATAAAGCAAGCCGATATTTTATTTTTGCTATACCCTAATAATGATACGCATTAATAATATGTGGCGCTATTGTATTGTATGCCTGCTGGCAATGGCAGGAAGTGTAGAGGTGTTGGCGCAAAATGTGGTTTTTATTGCAGAAGTGGCCGCCAACAAACTGGGCATTCAAGACCAGATGGAATTGGTATATACTGTTCAGAACGCCACGAACCTCCGTTCAATCAATCCCCCTCCTGCACTTCAAAAGGACTTTCAGGTAGTGGGTGGCCCGTACCAGAGCACAAATACCAACGTATCTATTGTAAATGGCAAAATGATGCAGTCATCCAGCATCCGGATTACATATGTTATCCGGCCAAAACAAGTAGGCAATTTTTCTTTACCGCCCGCTATCGCTAAAGATGCAGACGGCCATACCTTCCAGTCGAATCCTTTAAACATACAGGTAGTAAAAGGGAGTGTGGCCGCTCAGCAGCAGCAACAACGAAATGCATACGACCCTTGGGGCGATGATCCGTTTGAGGCTATACAACGCCAGCGCCAGCAACAATTGCAGGCCATGCGCCGGCAAATGCAGCAACAACAGCCAGCACCCGAACCTGCCAATGTAGACCTCAGCAAAGACCTGTTCATACGTGTAACGGTAGATAAAAGCAAAGTGCGCGTGGGCGAACAGATAACAGCTACGTACAAACTGTATTCGCGTGTGCCGATGCAGGTGAATATATCTAAGCTGCCATCACTCAATGGCTTCTGGACACAGGATTTTGAATTACCTAAGGCCAATATCAAACCAACGAAGGAAATGGTGGACGGCAAGCCTTACCAGGTATTCGTACTGAAGAAATCTGCCCTCTTTCCGCAGCAGACAGGCAACCTGGAACTGGACCCTGCAGAGGCAGAAGGCATTGCCCGCGTAATGGTGCAGCAACGCCGTACCAGTTCATTTGCCGATATGTTTGACGACCCTGCCATTCAGAATTTCTTCGGCAGCCTGATGATGAATGACCCTTTCTTCAATGACGATTTCTTTGGCGGCATGGCTTATAAAGATGTGAAGGTGCACCTGAAAAGCACACCCGTCAAAATAACCGTGACACCCGTACCGGAGGAAGGCAAGCCTGCCGACTATGGCGG
>CAMLKS010000114.1 GCA_946480675.1 uncultured Bacteroidota bacterium | reverse complement strand
AAGATGCCACCAGCCGCAATATACAGGTTGCATCTATAGTGTATAAAATGCAGCATGCTGAAGAAATAGCAGACCCTAACCGCATAAAGGCAACATTGAATATGCGTTTGTTTGCTATGTACTTTTCCAGATATCCCGTGCCTTTCCTTTATCATAAAGATTTGCCCATATCGCATTATGCGCATACCGGTATCTATGCATATCGCAAGGCGGTGTTGTTCAATTTTATGAACTGGCCGGTAGCACCGCTTGAAAGGACAGAACAAATAGAAAGCCTGCGCTTTCTGGAAAATGGGATTGACGTAAAAATGCTCATTAGCCATCAACCAATAACCCAGATATATTCAGCCACTGCTGCAATAACAGCATAGCTACATTTATTCCTTGCGTCCTTTTCAATTAGCAAATATCATCCTGGTTCTATCGCTTATAGCGTTGGATATAACGTACTTATTAGGTTATACAGATTGGTGGTGGCTTTTAATAATAATAGGTGTTTACATACACATATTAGTATTCGGGTCCATTTATATTCAGTGGAATTTTTACGTCAAATCGTATAATAATGGTAGTAATTCAGATAAGCGTATAGCCATTACTTTTGATGATGGGCCCGCTGCGCAAACAGAGCGAATACTGGACATACTGAAGGAGCATAGTGTACAGGCAGCATTTTTTTCCATTGGTAAAAATGCAGTTGCCCATCCACAGTTGGTAAAACGCTGGCATGCAGAAGGCCATTTGATAGGCAACCACAGTTATAACCACAGTTTCAATTTCGATTGGCAAAGCAGTAAATCAATGGCTACAGAAATAGAGCAAACGAATGCCGCAATCCAATCTATTGCCGGTGTTAGGCCACTTTGCTTTCGGCCTCCTTATGGCGTTACAAACCCTAACCTTGCAAAAGCTATAAGGAATACGGGCATGCAACCTATAGGTTGGAATATCCGTTCTTTTGATACAAAAGCAAAAGATCCGGAGGTATTACTGCAACGGTTGTTAGGAAAGTTAAAAGGAGGGGATATTATATTACTTCATGATTCTATGCCCATTACAGCCGAAATTTTAACGGAATTTATCATACAAGCCCGAAAAAAGGGATTTACCTTTGCCCGCGTAGATAGCTTACTAGGAATTAATGCTTATGCGTAATGTATTATCGGGTGCCCTTTTACTATGCAGTAGTTTTGTTGTGACCGCACAGCCCAAGGGCTACCAGCAGTTAAAAGATGTAAATGCTTTCCAGCAATCGCTGGCAAAATCGAATGCTGCCAAACAGACCATCACCAGCGATTTTACCCAGGTCAAAAATCTTTCCCTATTATCAGAAAAGATCAAGTCGAAAGGCAAATTCTATTTTAAGAAAGAGGATAAAGTACGTATAGAATATACCGCTCCGTATGCCTACCTGGTAGTGATGAATGGCGGGCAGCTTACTATTAAAGACGAGCAGAAGACCAGCAAGATAAATACGAAGAACAGTAAGCTGATGCAGTCTGTTAACCGCATCATTATAGATTGTATGCGGGGTACCGTGTTTCAAAATTCTGACTTTAAAGTATCAGCCTATGAGAACGGGCAGAACTACCTGCTGTCGTTATCGCCCGTTACCGATGCGATGAAGAAGATGTTTAAACAGGTGGATGTGCATATGGAAAAGAGAACGCTGGATGTGGACCGTCTTACCATGACGGAAACCGGTGGTGATTATACAGATATGGACTTTTCCAACACTCAACATAATGCAACACTGAATGAAGCCATATTTAAGGTTAAGTAGTCTGTTGCTCATTTTAATAGCAGGATGTGCATCGCCATACAAGCACCTGCAGCCGCTGGAAACGCCGCAAAATTCAGCATTTATATATAAGCCACAATTTAATAAGGCTCTTTACCGTTGTATTGTTAACGGAAATCTAATATTCAAGAAATTTCATTTAAGCGGAATTTTACTTTTTAAAACAATGGAAAATGGCACGGTACGTGCAGTATTCCAAAACGAAATGGGAATGACCTTCTTCGATTTTGAATGGGATGGCCAGGACTCATTCAAAGTGAACCAGGTAATAGAGCAACTGGATAGGCCGGCAGTAATAAAGACACTGAAAAAGGACCTGAGCCTATTGCTGATGAAGGGGGTGGATAAAAAAAGTGAAAAAATTTTTGTAGGGGATAGGGGTAAATCGACTTATCACTGTTTTAATATAGAGAGCGGGTATGCATACTATGTAGAAACGGATAAACAACTGGTAAGAATAGAAAATGCCGGTGAGAAGAAAAAAGTGATAACTATAACAACAACAGGACGAAACACACCTACGGATATGCCAGATAGCGTGTTTTTCAACCACCATAAAGCAAACTTTACAATAGCCTTACAAAAAATTCAGACCCATGCTGATGAATGACTTTTATAAGATAGAGTATATACAGAGAGAACCGAATAGTTTTTCGTGCAAGGTAGCCTTCAATACGCAGCACGATATATTTAAAGGCCACTTTCCCGGCCAGCCTGTGGTGCCCGGTGTGTGTATGATGGAAATGGTAAAGGAACTACTGGAACAGCAAACGGATAAAAACCTATGGATGCGTGATGCAGGTATTGTAAAGTTTCTGCAACTGATAACACCGGATGTGCAGCCCGTAGTAAATGTGAGCTGGAAACAGGAGGGCAGGGGGCTAAACGTAAATGCTTCGTTTAAAAATGAAGCTGCCGATCTGTTTAAATTAACCGGCAGCTTCGAGACAAAATAAGTTATGAATTAACCCTGGTTGTCGCGCCATTCGTACACCCAGCTCGATTGTATCATTTCGAGGTGTCCTTCGTTGCTTTCTTCGCGTTTTCCTTCAAAGTTTGGTATCTCTAAAACCCATTCCAGTAGGTCTGTAAAGCGTATCCTGTATATCCGGCTTTCGCCAAAATCATCGCCAAAGCGTTCATACAGTTTCTGGGCTATATCTTCGTAATCATTCCAATGTATGGGTGGTTCGTAATGTGCCATCTATCGTGGTAAGTTTATTATGTTTTGTGTAATTAGTCGCCGTGTATAACGGACTGGTCAGGTATCGTAACTTCTACCACGCCGCTATCATCATCATTCAATACGCATTGACATCCCAATCTTGATTCCAGCTTTGGGTTGCGGGCACGGTCTATAAAGTCTTCTTCTTTATCCGATAGTTCAGCTACCAGGTCTTCACCTTTTTCCAGATACAGGTGGCAGGTGCTGCAGGCACATACCATACCACAGTTATGGTGCAATTCTATATTGTTATCCAGCGCTACTTCTAAAATACTTTGCCCGGGGGCAACATTCTCTATCGAAACAGGCTCTAGTCCTTTTTGTTCAAATTTGAATTTTACTGTATACATGTAAGTGTGTGGTCAGATTTCTGCGCAAAGTTAAATGATTTGTGCTGCTTAAAGCTAAAAGGATGGTATTTGCTTGTCTTTTAGGGCAATTACTTCTTTTGATACAAAGCTTGTATCGAAGCACTCATTTGGCTGTACACCTGTTGCCATTCGGGGTGTTCCTGTAGTAAAGCAAGGTGTTTTTCTATGGTAGGGCTATCACCACGGCGGGCGGGCCCCGTTTGCAGGTATTCAGCATTATGGTTACTCAACCTGTCAACAGTTTGCCGGATGATGGGTTGAAGCAAGCCAAATGGCAGTCCTTTTTCGGCACAAAGATGTTGCACAATGGCAAAGATGTGATTGGTAAAATTATTGCTGAATACCGCATTCATATGCAGCCAACGCCTTTGTGTACTATCGGCCTCATAAGCCATATCGGTAAGTGCGGGTAGCAGGGCAAGGATGGCTTGTCTTGCTGTTTCCGTAGATGCCTCCCAGGCTGTGGGTATTGTTTTTTCTACCGGAAGGTTGTCTTTTACGATAGAATAGATGGGCCAGACAACACCATAATGCGGTGCTGCTGCGGCAAGCACGCCTGCGTCTACCGCTCCTGCTGTATGTAAAAGAATTGTATCCGTAAAGCTTAAGTTCTTTACAATGTCATCAATGGCATGGTCTGATATGGCTATGATACACACATCTGCCATATCGTTTATGCCGGCTGCTAATTCAAATGCCTTTGAAGCTGCATTATTGGCTAACTTCTGTGTAGCTTCCATATTACGGCCATAGATGCCATTACAAATGTGGCCGCCTGCTACCAGCCTTGTAGCTATAAACCATGCCGTATTTCCTGTGCCAATGATATTAAAGGTCATGATAGTTGTGCTTTGTTAGCAGCATAATAATCGGTCATCAGGTTAAATACTTTTTGTTTTAAGGCGCCAAGGTCATGTAGAGTAAGCCCTTTGGTTTCTATGGCCGGCAAAAAGTGGAAGTGTATGGTTTTAGGTCGTGCCCAAAGCTTTTTATTATGGGGCAATATGGTGCCGGTATTGAAGATAAGCCCGGGTATAATGGGCTTTTGCGCCCTGATAGCCGTTATAAAAGCACCATCATAAAAGCGCTGTAGCGGTTCTTTTGTTTTATTACGGGTACCTTCAGGATACAGGCAAAGATGCAAGCCTCTATCCAGCATTTCCTGCATTCTTGTAAAGCTTTCCCGTCGGCTGCTTTCACTGCTGCGGTCAACCAATACAGAGCCTGCTTTATAAATAAGGCCAAAGATGGGAATCTTAGCCATTTCCACCTTAGCAAGTGTTTTATTAGGGCCGGGTATCCAGGGAGAGGATACCGGTATATCAACTAAAGAATTGTGGTTGATGACCACTACATAATTTTCCCCTGCTTTAAAATTTTCCTTGCCTTTACGCCTCACAGGGCATCCTACCATAGGCATGAATACACCCATCCACAACCTGAATACTTTATGCAGCAGTTTAGACCTGAGTGGTTCTTTCAGTAATGATAAGATCCATATAGGTATCACTACTATCAGCATGCTGATAACAAATAACAGCATCCCCAGAAAGAAATAAACATGTCCTGCTATGTTTTTTATAAACTTCATGTGTTTTTTTAATCGAGGCTCCAGTCAATGGCTTTCATACCGTGTTGTTCCAGCCATTTATTAGCCTTGCTGAAATGATGGCTTCCAAAGAAACCGTTGTGTGCAGATAATGGTGATGGGTGCGCCGCCGTAAGTACCAGGTGCTTTGAGGTGTCTATCAGTTCCTTTTTGCCTTTTGCAAATCCACCCCAAAGCATAAATACCACATGTTCCTTCCGTTCGGATATGATGCGTATCACATCATCGGTAAAATGGTGCCAGCCAATTTTGCTGTGAGACATTGGTTTATGCGCCTCTACGGTCAAGGCTGCATTGAGGAGTAGTACACCCTGATTGGCCCATTTTTCAAGATTTCCGTGATTCGGTATTTGTATATGAAGGTCTTCTTTCTGCTCTTTAAATATATTTACCAGTGATGGCGGTGGTGCTACGCCCATAGGTACCGAAAAGCTAAGTCCATGGGCCTGCCCGGGGTTATGATATGGATCCTGGCCCAGTATCACCACTTTTACTTCATCAAACGGTGTGGTGTTGAATGCATTAAAAATGAACTTGCCCGGTGGATATATTGTCTTTCCTGCTGATTTTTCAGCTTTCAGAAAATGAACGATCTCCTTGAAATAAGGCTTTTCAAATTCCTCGGATAACTGTTTTTTCCAGCCGGCTTCTATTTTTACATCCATAGAAATGGTTTTAATAAATAGATATTCTTCTATTTTCCACCTTTTTTAGAAGGTTGTGGTGTTGTTGTTGGTTTAAGCTTGCTGTTATTGGCAGGTGTAGCAGGTGTTTCTTTTTTATCATCAGCTTCCATTATGGTGAAGCTGCCGCACATTTCCTGCATACCTTTGTTTTGTGTCAGCACTATCAGGTATATATCTGTACGCTCAGGCACGAAGGAGTACACAATGAAGTTTTGTTGTGCCGGTGTTTTTAAGGTGCGGTCTTCAATTTTTTTATCCTGGCCATCAAAAAGTTCCATCGAAATGCGCTTGGCTTCCTTACTGCCTACAAATATAAACTGATACAGCTTCCCTTTTTGCAATTGGGTAGCAATGGGCGAGGGTTGCTTCGATTCCATAGTTATCATAGCATCCTTGTAAATTTTTTGCCCTTGTGTTTTAAAGTCCTGCTTTATCTGTTCGGCCTGCAGGCGAATAGCACGATCATTGCAGCCTAATGCAGGTTGCTGTGCCATTGCTGCAGTAGAAAAAATATATAAACCTGTAAGCAGGGAAAAGAAACGAACCTTTTGCATTGTAATAACCATTATTGTGTAACGAAGTTAGCAGAAATGGACTGTTTATTAAGCCTATTCTATGGTTGTTTTTGAGAAGATGTTGATGACCAGCACGCCTATGGTTATCAGTACCATGCCGATGATAGCAGGCAGGTCTGGCACTTGCTTATACAGGAATATGCCTGCTATAGTTACCAGCACGATACCCACGCCCGACCATAAAGCATAAGTAATACCCACGGGCATCACCTTAACCGTAATGCTTAAAAAATAGAATGCCGAAGCATAACCCGCTATCACAAGCACACTGGGCCATAGCTTGGTAAACCCCTCGGCAGCCTTTAGAGAACTGGTAGCAATGACTTCAGAAACAATGGCTATAAAGAGGTATAGATATTTCATGCGCTGAAATTACGGTTAATAATGCAGAGGAAATTTAGAGTATTTCTGATATATGCTTACGTATGTTAACTGCCATCTTATCCATAGGCAAGTCGTTACTGTCTTTGCCAAAAGGTTCTTCTATTTCTTCGGCAATGAGTTCGAGGCTTGATAACACATAGAAAACGATAGCGGATATAGGAACAATAAAGTATCCTAATGTAAATACATATCCGAATGGAAGTGTCATTACGTATATGAAAATGAACTTCTTTATGAAAGCGCTGTAGGAGTAGGGGATAGGTGTGTTTTTGATACGCTCACACGCACCGCATATATCTGTAAAACTGGTGATTTCGGGATTGATGAACAATAGTTGTTCGCCTGAAATGATACCATTTTTATGCAATTGATATATCCTGTCCGTCATCATTGCAGCAACTTGGTTGGGCGCATGTTTCTCGGTATTGAGATTGGCAAATTCTGGGTGTGCTGTTTCATCTAATGCGAAGCGGGTAGCTTCTGCCTGCAGATGGTCTTTCAATACCGATGCGTAAAGTGGTATCGCATTTTTAAAAAACGAACGGTTTTCAGTATCATTTTTACTAAGCAGGGAGTTGAGCTTAATGGCCAGGTTGCGACTATTGTTTACCAGGGCCCCCCATTGCTTACGGCCTTCCCACCATCTGTCATAAGCTGTATTGGTACGGAATACCAATAGTAACGACAATGCAAAGCTCAGCAAGCTATGCATCTGTGAAATGTTTTTGGTATAGCTATTCGCGCTGAAGTTCAGGAAGTTTAATTCAAAATATGCTACTCCTGCAGAATAGAACGCTATGCAAAATATAAGAGGTAATAGTTTTCTGAGCGTATCAGATTTATGAAATTCAAATAGTATCTGAAACCATTGTTTGGGGTTGTATATACGCACAGATGTTTTTTTATAATTAT
>CAMLKS010000113.1 GCA_946480675.1 uncultured Bacteroidota bacterium | reverse complement strand
GGTATCTGCAATGGTGGCGGTGGTGCCAGCGCTGTAGTTATTGAAAGGGCATAATACGAAGCTTTATAATATTGAAAGCCGCTACACTGTAGCGGCTTTTTTTGTGTAAATTGTATTGTGATGCAAAGCGACAGCGAAAAAATATTGCTTGAAGAAATAGATTGTAAGTTGCCTTACAATGATAAAGATGCTTGCATACATCTTATTGATAGGGCTGTGTTAATTTCTCCTAATGCAGTATTTGCGATAGTAGAAGAACTGTGCCGTATACCGTCTCGTCAATCTGTTTCTGAAATTCAATTAATAAGTTTGTTGGATTATGTTGATAGCATTTTTGAACATTCGTTAAAACCATTGGTTTTCGATGTAGCTTCGAAAATGATACTAGGTGAAGGTGTTTCTGTGGCAGATACAAAAGCGAATTTAAATGTTGTAAGTGCCTTTACAGGGCAATTTGCTGCGTTAAATATTATGTATTTTTCTTGCGATGATGAAACCGGTGAGATGGAGGAATTATATCAAGCTATTGTAAACCACTGGAATCAAAATAATCACTAACCTATGCGCATCGGTCAACTCTCCAAACTCTCCGGCTTCTCAAAAGATACCATTCGTTACTACGAAAAGATAGGCCTTATAACATTGCCCAAACGCTCTGTTTTGAGCAATGGCTACAAAGACTATCCCGATGAAATATTACAAAAACTAAAAGCCATCCGCAAATACAAAGACCTCGGCTTCACTCTTGAAGAAATACGCGAGCTATTGGTACTGCAATCCATCAAAGTGCTCGATGTTTCTAAAGTATTGCAACTGGTAGATATCAAGCTCACCGGCATCGACGAGCAAATAGAAAAGCTGCACGCCTACAAAATGAAACTCAACCGCGAACGCCAGGTACTCAGTACTAAAAAGAACCGTGTGCTGGACCTGCCGGAGATGAAGCTGGCCGCTTAGCTATCTGCTAGCTTATCTACTATACCATAGGCTATTGCTTCCTGTGCATCCATCCAGTAGTCGCGGTCAAAGTCTTTCTTTATTTTTTCTATCGGCTGCCCGCAGTTCTCTGCCAGTATTCTTGCTGCTATATCTTTCGTTTTAATGATCTGCTTGGCCTGTATCTCTATCTCCGGTGCGCGCCCCTGGAAGCCGCCCATACCCGGTTGGTGTATCATCACCTCTGCCAGTGGGTATATATACCTGTTACCCTTTTCTCCCGCTGACAGTAATATTGAACCCATAGATGCTGCAAACCCCATGCAGTAGGTATACACAGGTGCCGCTATGCTTTGCATGATATCATAAATAGCATACCCCGATGTTACCACACCGCCCGGGCTGTTAATGTAAAAATGTATCGGCTCCTTCGGTTCATTGCTCGATAAATAAATTAGTTGTTCTACTATTTCTTTTGCTGTGTTATCTTCCACAGCGCCCCATAAAAATATCTTGCGTTGTTCCAGCAGGTTTTTCTGTAGTAGCGTGCTCACTCTTGTGCTGGTAAATAAGTCCTGTTTCGTTGCCATATGTTTTTCTCTTTGGCACAAGTATAAGGGGTGGAGTATAGTCCACACTTTACATCGACATAATAAAAAAGCCACGCACAATGCGTGGCTTTTTTATATGGAAAATGATAGTTATTCCTTCACAAACTTGCTGGTATGTACATTGCCGTTTTCCTGCACGTTTACAAAATAGGTACCTGCTGCCAATGCCGATATGTTGATGTCTGTTTTATACTCATTCAGGTTGCCGTTTACCAGCGCGCGGCCTGTTACATCTGTTATGGTATAACTGCCTTTGTTCATGCCCGATATGGTAATGATATTGCCGGCAGGATTGGGCGACAAGGTATAATGCACCTGGTTGTCGATAGAACTCACGCCAGTAGTCGATTTGAAAGCAAATGCATTGCCCGAAAATTTGCGCATGATGGTATTGCCATCAAACCATACCGACAACAGGTCGAAGCCCGAGTTACTGGAGCTGGTCATGCCCAGTGGACGTTGAGCGCCACCCACAGGGTTTTGGTTGATAGCATAGTAATCATTGCCACCGGGTATCAATGGAAAATCTCCGGTAGTAATATCCAGTTGACGGCCGTAGAAGTAATTTGAGCCATCTATATACATACCTATGCTATACACTGCATTGCCAATATTGGCAGGCGTACCACCTATACCTATACCGGCAGCTACAGCAGGGCTCCAGTATTGGGCGCCGGTACCAAACAGGGCTGCATTGGCATTGCTCAAAGGGCCACCAGATACTAAAGGATAGTACGTGTCATTACAACCTTCTACATCAGCGCCCATAGGGGTGCTGCCTACTACCTGGTATTTAGTAAGCGGTGGCATAAAGGTGGGGTCATACAGGTTCATTGCTTCTATACGGGGAGGTGCCTGGCTCATGGCCAGCATGTACGATGTGGTAACCGATGAAGTTGCTACATCAAACTCTGCATATCGCACACCTCCTGAAGATAAATGGGCGAATAACGCGGTTTGTGCGCCGGTGTTCACATCTGTTATACAGGCCACATCGGGCATTTCATTGCCGCCAAACCCTGTGCCCACCTGGTAAGTGGTCAGGCCGGCCGGGGGACTATCTATAGGGCCTATTGCTGTAGTAGTGATGATGCCGGAAGGGAAATGTTCTTCCCAGGTAGCGGCAAACGTATATATGCCAGGCAAGCCACCTACGGTATTTACATTGTCGGCAAATGCATCTATATGCGGGTATTTCGATAGAGTGCCATTCAACCTTATAGTGCCGCCCAGTGTGAGCCCCAATGTACCACCAACGCCCGTCACATAATACCAGCTATAATAAGTGTCATAATTTGCGGCATCCTGGTATATCACGCCTACCACGTGCGATGCTCTTTGTTCGCCAACGCGCCTGGCATTACCAATAATCACATCGGGCAGGAAGGAGGAGCCGGATGGGGTAGGGGGCAGTGCTACCTGCACTGGGGTAGGATTACCGGTATAGTCTACAAACAAAGAACATACCTGCGAAAAGCCTTCATCCCATACTACGGCGCTTAGGCGCACACCGCCTTGCAGCGGGCATTCTACCATGTCGCAATTGATATGGCCAACCTGTGTAGCGCCTGCAATGGGCTGGTCGGGTATGGACGCACCAATGGTAGTTTGCGCATAGCCTGCATAACTCATGCAGGCGGCAATAATCGGGAGGCAACTTTTTAACAGCCTCTTGAGTCGGATGTTTTTCATAACTGATGGTTTTAGATGTTTAAATGGATATAATAACTGCTTGGTGCAGCTTTTTCAGGTGTCTATATAATGCTGTAAAATGTGTATCGGAAATAAAAAAGACGTATAGGCACAAGGATGCCCGGTAGGAGTTGTTTCATGGTTTGGTTCGAATGGTGATATATATTAAAGATAAATAAAAAGCATGGTATTTTTCAACCATGCTCGCAAGCTTAATAGGCTATCGGCGAATAGATTACACCGCCAACTGCTGTTTGCTTTTCTGTTTTTGCAGGAAAGCTTCAAATGCTTCACGGCCCATACTGCTTAGGTTACTATTGATAGTAAGGCCGCCTTTCTGTGCAGCCATTACACCAAAGGTCACATCTTCAAAGCCACCTATCACGTGAGCATCCGGGTTGATAGATAGCATCGCGCCGCGCTCCAGTGCATAGGGTATCCATGTCCAGTCGAGGTCCAGCCTGCGGGGGTGGGCATTTATTTCTATCACCACATTGTGCTCCACGCAGGCATCTATAATAGCCTTATGGTCCAGCGGGTAGCCTTCGCGCGAAAGCAGCAGGCGGCCTGTTGGATGGCCCAGTATGGTGGTGTACGGACTGCGTATGGCGCGCAGTACGCGTTCCATCGCTTTCTCCTGTGTCATCTTCAGGTTGCTGTGTACAGATGCTATCACCAGGTCGAAGGTGGCTAGCACTTGGTCGTTATAGTCAAGGTTGCCATCGCCCAGTATATCTGCCTCTATGCTCTTGTATATTTTAAAGGTTGCCAGCCTTGCATTCAGTGCATCTATTTCCTGGTGTTGTGCAGCTATGCGTTCGGGCGATAAACCATTGGCATAGTATGCCGACTGCGAGTGGTCACTGATAACAAGGTATTCCAACCCCTTCGCAATCGCAGCATTGGCCATCTGCTCCAGCGTATTCATACCATCGCTCCATACGGAGTGCGAGTGTATGATGCCCTTAATATCTTTAGGTTGTATCAGTGCTGGTATGGCGTTGTTGGCGGCCATTTGCAGTACTTCCGCATCTTCGCGCATGGGTGCCGGTATGGGTTGCAGGTTATTGTGTTTGAAGATGTCATCTTCACTGCCTGCTGTTTCGGGCAGGGTATACTGCTCGTTGAAAGCTGCAAGAAATGCTTCACTGCCGCTGTTCAGAAATAGTGTTTTGTAAAAGTTTGCGGTGTCAGTCAGGTGCACTCGTATCGCCGGTTGGTTAGGTGCATTTACATGCAAGGTGTTATCTACAGTGTCTATCTTGATGCCGGCTGTAACACTGAATTGTTGGTGGATAACAGCACCCGGTGTATCGGTCACTATATCTATGCATTCCAGCGTAGGTAGCTGCCTGCGGTAAGCGCCTGCATGCGAAAACAGTTTACCGGGGTTGGCCTTTTGTAGTTGCGATACCAGTATGGTAGCAACACTCTCTACCTCTGCCCACAAGTGGAAGCCGAGGTTCGATTGCATAAAGCGTATGTTTTGCAATATACTTTCCTGCGTCTTGGCGCCGAAGCCTTTATAGTTGGTCAGGCGGTTTTCATTACAGGCATATTCCAGTTCGCCTACCGTTTCTATCCCCATCTCTTTCCATATGATGGAAACTTTCTTAGGCCCCAGCCCTTTTATCTGCATGATGTCCAGCACACCTGCCGGTGTCTTCGCCAGTATGGTGTCTAATGGTTCCAGCCTGCCGGTGTTTTGCAGCTCGCGTATCTTCTGGCCCATGCTATCGCCAATGCCTTTTATATTAAACAGTTCGGCATCATCCATTTCGGTCACTTCCCTTTGCAGCTTTTCAAGATTGAAGGCGGCAATGCTGTAAGATTTCGCACGAAAGGAATTTTCCCCGTGTATATCCATCAGCTTGGCAAGCAATGTAAAATGGTCGGCGATTTCGTAATTGGTCATGATTACAAAATAAAGAGAACGGAATCAATCTTGTGTAAAATAAATTAGGCGGTAACGGCAGTCCTTTCCTTCACCCATCCCAGCACTTTCTCCAGTTGTTCTTCACGCGTCAGGCTGCTGTTGTTCAGCACTATCGCATCATCGGCCTGCCTCAGCGGGCTCTCGGCACGGTTGCTGTCTATATAGTCGCGCATTTCCAGGTTATGTTTCACCTCTTCCAGTGTTATGTTGGGGTTGGTAGCATACAGCTCTGTAAAGCGGCGTTTTACACGTACTTCAGGGTCGGCGGTCATAAATATCTTCAGTTCCGCATCGGGAAACACCACAGTGCCTATATCGCGGCCATCCATTACAATACCTTTCTTCTTGCCCATACGTTTCTGCTGGCCTACGGCAAAGGCACGTACTTCTTTTATGGCGGCTACTTCGCTCACCTTTTCCGCCACTATCATATCACGTATCATGTGCTCCACGTTCTCTTCGTTCAGGTATATGTCCGATTTCTGTGTCTTTTCGTTAAACACAAAAGAGAGGTGGATATTGGCCAGTGCATCCAGTATTTTGCCGCTGTCATTCACATCTACACCATTCCGCAGAAAGTACAGCGTTATGGCGCGGTACATAGCCCCGCTGTCTATATAGTTATAGCCCAGCACAGCGGCCAGTTCTTTGGCCAGCGTACTTTTTCCGCAAGATGAAAACCCGTCTATCGCTATGATTATTTTCTGCGCCATCCTTGCAAATTTCCGTTATCTGGGTGGGAAATAAAATAGTGTTTACGTTATAAAAAAGTGGTAAATTAAAGAGGCACCCTGCTATGGGTGCCTCTTGGATATATGTGGTGTAATGGCAAATATTATTATTTGCTCATTTCAGCCAGGTATTTGTGGAAGTATGGTATCGTTTCGATGCCTTTGTAATAGTTGAAAAGGTCATACTTCTCATTAGGTGAGTGGATGTTGTCATTATCCAGCCCGAAGCCCAGCAATACGGTTTTCAGTCCCAGCACCTTTTCAAACAGCGCTATTATCGGTATGCTACCGCCACCGCGTGTAGGTATCGGCTCTTTGCCAAAGGCGGTTTTGATAGCCTCTGCTGCTGCTTTGTAAGCTACAGAGTCTGTTGGTGTTACAACTGGTTCGCCACCGTGGTGTGCTGTTACGGTTACTTTTACGCCTGCAGGTGCTGTGCTTTCAAAATGCTTCTGGAACAGGGCAGATATTTCATCAGAGCTTTGGTTAGGCACCAGGCGCATAGATATTTTCGCATTCGCTTTTGAAGGCAATACCGTTTTAGCACCTTCACCTGTATAGCCACCCCATATACCGTTCACATCCAAGGTAGGGCGTGTACCGGTACGCTCCAGTGTAGTGTAGCCCTTTTCGCCCATCACTTCTTTAATGCCCAGTTCGTCCTGGTATTCTTTCAGGTCGAATGGTGCGCTGTTCAGTGCTTTGCGCTCTGCTTCGCTCAGGTCTTGCACTTTATCGTAAAAGCCCGGTATGGTAATGTGGTTATTCTCGTCGTGCAGGGAAGCTATCATTTTAGCCAAAACATTTATCGGGTTGGCTACCGCGCCGCCATACACACCACTGTGCAGGTCGCGGTTAGGGCCTACCACTTCCACTTCCATATATGCCAGTCCGCGCAGGCCTGTTTCCAATGAAGGGTGCTCCATGCTTATCATAGAGGTGTCTGATACCAGTACGATGTCTGCTTTCAGTTTTTCCTTATTGCCCTCCAAAAATTTGCCCAGGTTCGATGAGCCTACTTCTTCCTCGCCTTCTATCATGAATTTCACGTTGCAGGGCAGGGTGTTGGTTTTCACCATCACTTCCAGCGCCTTTACGTGCATAAACATCTGGCCTTTATCGTCACACGCACCGCGTGCATATATTTTCTCGTCTTTTATCACAGGTTCAAACGGGCCACTGTGCCACAGTTCCAGCGGGTCTGCCGGTTGCACATCGTAGTGGCCGTATACCAGCACCGTAGGTAGCGATGCATCTATCAGTTTTTCGCCATATACTATCGGGTGGCCTTCTGTAGGGCATATTTCAGCGGTATCGCAGCCGGCTTTCAGCAGGTTTTCTTTTACAGCCTCGGCACAGCGTGCCACATCGGCTTTGTATTTGCTATCGGCGCTTACAGATGGTATGCGGAGCAGGTCCAGCAGTTCGTCAAGAAAGCGTTGTTTATTCTGCGACAGGTAGTCGTTCCAAACTTGCATGTAGTTAATTTTTAGAGCCCAAATGTACAGAACTCAAAATTTTGCTGCACAATTTCTTTGCCCGCATCACCCCAATATCACCCCGCCTGTTTTTATCTTTTTTTAACGTGAAAAGCTGTGTGCTGGCATGGTTTTATACCCATACTGGCTGATAATTTCTGTTACTAACTTTTAAAACG
>CAMLKS010000112.1 GCA_946480675.1 uncultured Bacteroidota bacterium | reverse complement strand
ATACAAAAAAAGCTGCGGAGATGCAAGGTATGGAACGAACTAATGAGCAGCTGGCCGACCTAGCACAGGAACTGAAAGGCGCATGGCAGGAAGCTGCAACCGATTTGCTGCAACCCCGCCCTGAAGCAATAACGCGTCTTTTAGGAAAGGTATTACACTAGTTCTATTACGGTTATTTCAGGCAATATACCCAACCTTCCCGGATAACCCAGGAAGCCGAAGCCCCTGTTTACGTACAGGTACTGGTGCTCTTCCTGGTATAGCCCTGCCCATTTTTTATACACATATTTCACCGGGCTCCACCTGAAGCCGGGTATCTCTATGCCAAACTGCATACCATGTGTATGCCCAGCCAGTGTCAGGTCTATATCCGTATATTCTTTACGCACCTGCGCATCCCAGTGCGATGGATCGTGAGATAGCAATATCTTAAAAGGCACCTGCTTTTCGTGCAGGCCATCGTATGCTGCATCCATTTTACCATATTTGGGGAAACCGGCTTTTGCCCCCCAGTTCTCTATGCCTACTATGGCTATTTTATCGTCCCCTTTCTCCAGCACCACGTGTTCGTTCATCAGCAGGCGCCAACCCATTTTACCGTGGGTATCTTTCAGCCATTCCAGGTTCTTCACTTTGGCTTCCTGCGATGGCCATTGCACATAATCGCCATAGTCGTGGTTGCCGAGGGTAGAATACACACCCAACGGTGCCGCAAGCCTCGAAAAAATATTGGTATAGGGCTGTATTTCGTCTGCTTTATTATTTACTAAATCGCCGGTAAAGAAGATGATATCCGGGTTTTCATCCAGCACTTTCTGCACACCCCGCTCTACAGCATGATGATTGTCAAAGCTACCCGAATGCACATCCGATATCTGCACGATCTTCATACCTCTAAAGGCTTCCGGCAGGTTCTTGAACGAAATTTTCACACGCCTCACCTGGTAGTTATAGCGATTGGTAATGCCATATAAAAAGCCGCCAAGGGTAGTGCCACCCAGTATCAATGCCAGCCTTTGTATGAATACAGACCTGGTAATACCCTGCCCTGTTGTTGGGGCATACGCTTCTGTAAACGATGCATTGGTAGCAAACAGGCTGGCTATCCACAGGAATATCCTGCGCACTTCATCGCCCAGCATTACCAGTAGTATGATGAGCTTACCTATGATAAAGCCCATGGTAAAGGCTACGTATATATTGCGCAGCATATGCGGCAGATGTGCCCAGTTTATTTGCCTGAACAGCAGGAATCCCGACCAGGTGAAAAGGGTCAGGATGACATACAGTATCAGCACGCCCGTGCGCCCTGCCGGCGGCAGTGTGCGCAGTGCTGACCGCACGACTATGAAGCTGTAATACTCTGCCAGCCCAAACAGGAACAGGAAAATAATGAAGCGTGTTGCCATGTCTTAAAACTTCAGAAAGTTGTCTATTTGTTGATGTATCACCTGTTCGGTAGCAGGCTTCAGTATTTTGCCTTCCTTGTCTATCTCTTCGTTGATGCGGCTCAAGGGTATCTTATCATAAAACACATGTACACGCAGGTAGTGCAGTATATTAGTCATATGTTCCATGCCGCGCAGGTTTCCGGCGCGGCCATCGGCTACGCCCACCATCATCGCTTTTTTATACCACCAGCTTTTCTTGATGTCACTGTTATCCATCAGCAGCTTCAGTATGCCGGGAAAACTGCCGTTATATTCCGGCATTACCAGCACAAATTTCTCAGCAGGTATCAGCAGGTCATGCTCTATTTTCAGCAGGTCTTCGCTACGCTCCCATACATTATGGCCCATCAGCGATAGCAGCTTTACATCTGCGCCCTTTTCCTTCAGCAGGTTGTAGTATAGTGTGGCCACGCGCAGGGTCATGCTATCATTCCTGTTTGTGCCCGATATTACCGTTATCATAATTATGGCGCAAAGTTAGGGGGGATCAGCCGATAAGTTTAGCAATCTCCCGTCGATTTGTTTTATACCATTATCAAACCTGCTAATGTGCATAGGGTTGAAAACTCGCAGATAATATGTTTTCAAATATGTATATATTTATAAAGCATAATCCACTGCATGAGCAAGAAACATCCCGGCCCCACCACTCCTGCCGCACCATCACCTGCGGCTACTGTCAATTGGCATACCATCCTTTTAGGTATCATCATGCTGCTGATAATATGGGTGCGCATCCGTTTGCTGTCTGTTCCGCTGGAACGGGATGAAGGGGAATATGCTTATGCAGGCAGGCAGCTATTGCAAGGGGTGATACCTTATGAAGAAGCCTACAATATGAAGCTGCCAGGTACGTACTTCATGTATGCGGCCATTATGGCTATATTCGGCAAGTCGGTGACTGGCATACATATCGGGCTGATGCTAGTCAACCTGGTTACGATACTATTGTTGTTCTTCAGCATCAAAAAACTCTTCAATGCCACGGTAGCATTGGTTGCAGCTTCGCTATACGGGTTGATGGCACTCAGCCCCGAACTGTTTGGGTTCGCAGCACATGCCACACACTTTGTATTGCTGTTTGTATCGCTGGGGCTTTATGTATTTGCCGGATTTGTGCAAAAGCATACGGTTCCACAAGCCCTGCTTTTCGGGCTGATGATGGGGTTGGCGTTTATAATGAAGCAACAGGCTGTTTTTTTTATCCTGTTTGGTGGGGTCGTTTTATTAGCTGCCGTTACCAATCGCAGCCAATGGATAAGATATTTGTTTCTTTACCTGTTGGGCGCAGCCATACCCTATTTATTGGTACTGATGATGGTATACGCAGGTGGCGCATGGGATACCTTCTGGTTCTGGACTGTAACTTATGCCCGCAGTTACGCAGGTAATATTTCATGGGGTGCCGGTATGGAGCTCTTCAGTGCTTCTTTTGTACCGATACTGAAAGCGTATAGTATTGTAGGCCTGCTTTCTGTGGCGGGGCTAGTACTCTTGTTTACAGGCAGCTACAACAGGCTGCAGCGGATATTTACTATGGTCTTTCTGCTTTTTTCTTTTGCCAGCATCTGCCCCGGCTTTTATTTTCGCCAGCATTATTTCATCACAGTGTTGCCGTCTGTAGCGTTGCTAACCGGCATAGCTATCTACTCCTTACAGCAAAGGCTTAAACAGCAGGGCATTACCTTGCCCGCCATGGCTATTATCCTCATTGCCGGTATGGCTTTTGCTACGGATGGCAGCTATTATTTCAGCGATACACCCGAAGACATATCGAAGAACCTGTATGGCGCCAACCCTTTTGCAGAATCGCCCGAACTGGGCAGCTACATCAGGCAGCATACAAAGCCTGCCGATAAGATAGCCATACTGGGCTCAGAGCCGCAGATACTTTTTTATGCAGATAGAAAATCAGCTACAGGTTATATATACACCTACAGCCTTATGGAACTGCACCCTTATAATGTAAAGATGCAGCAGGAAATGATAAAGGAAATTGAAGCGACCAAACCGGAGATACTAGTCTTTTGCAAGGTCAATAGCTCCTGGGCACCCAAGCCGGAATCGCCCAATAACATTATGGAGTGGTTCTTCAAATATTCGCCTGCCCATTACCACCTGGAAGGCATAGCGGATATATGGGCAGAAAGTGCTTCAACTATAGTTTGGGGAAAGGATGCACAGGCGTACCGTCCTAAAAGTGAAGATTGTATCCTCATCTTCAGGCGGAACAAAGGGGTTTAGTTCAGCTCTATCATCAGGCTATTGATGATCTCTTCGTAAACGGAAGGCATTTCTATTGCAGCAGCTTGTAACATCTTGTAAGTTTTTGTTTGTTGTTTGATGACACAAATATAATTCACACCATTTCGTTAACACAATCAACTGTGCTTCGTTAACAACACGTTTACAATTGCCCCTCAGGCCATATCTTTATAGCAACAGATATAACTGTTCATCGCAGTCCGCCAACTAAGTGCAGGTTACACTGAAAAAACGGTCTAAAGGCAAGCCGGGCATCTGAGGATTTTTTTTTGCGTACAAAGGCAGGTATTGCTACCTGCCTTTTCATTTGTTAGCCGTTTGTTAACCGCTTCCTAAGCTGCTGTTAACACCCAGTGTTTTGATACAAGTATTTCAAAAGCCGTTGCACCTTTACATCATCAAACGAACAAACAACAACAAACAGACAAACAAACATACAATGAAAAAGATTCTTGCAATTGCCTTCATCCTTGCTTCAGCTTACATGGCAAAAGCTCAAAACGCATCATCATCAGCTACACAAACAGTTAAGCTAAACCTGGCAAATGCCATTTCTATCACTTTCGTAGATGGTGGCCGCACCGGCGGAACTGTTGACCTGGACTTCAATACAGTGAACGATTTTGCAAACGGTGTTATCTCTGGCGAACAGCAAATGCTGGTACAGTCTAATAAAAACTTTAATGTTTCTATGATGACCAACACGCAAAACTTTACATACACAGGATCGGCATCGCCTGCGCCGGTAGTAGCCATTGCCAACGTGCTGCAAATGATGGTGGTGAATAACAATACCGGCGGTAGCCTTTCTTACAACAACTACGCCAGCATACCATCAGGTTCTGCTACTATCATCAACTGGGGTAGCCCCGGCGGCAACCGCACCTTTGCTGTAAAATATAAGGCCACTCCGGGCTTCTCACTGCCAGGTGGTACATATACAGCTAATGTAGTTTACACAGCTACACAACCATAGTCTTTTTTGAGTAGATAGATATCGTGTAAAGCCGCCCTGTAAGGCGGCTTTCTTATTGTTCAAAACAGATGGTGTTTCTGTATTGCATTTAAAAGCAGATAGCATGAGAACACCTTACTTCCCGACTTCTGAATGCTTACTATCTTATCAAGTGTTCCAGTTTTTGATTGTTAAGTATGGAAATAGCCCCGTTGTTCATATCAATAAGTTTCTCGTGTTTAAACTCTGTCAGCGTACGTATCAAAGATTCTGTAGCAGTGCCGGCAATTGAAGCCAATTCATCCCTGCTCATATTGATAGTATAATTTCCCTCTCGTTGTTTGTGGTATTTTTTACCTAATGACACAAGCGCCCCTGCCACCTTTTTCCGAAGTGTACTATACGCTACGCTCAACAATTGGTCTTCTTTCTCCATTAGGTTTCTGGCCAGTATGGCAATAAAATGCTTCATAACCTCCGGGCACCGCTCTATGTGTTTTTCAAACTCAGTTTTCGGTATCAAAACCAACTCAACATCTTCGGTTGCTTCCGCTGTTTCGATATGAAATACACCTTCGAGTAATGGGGCATAGCCAATAAAATCCTCTTCACCATACAGACCCATTACCAAATCTTTTCCATCTTCATGACTTTTATAAGTCCTGACTTTCCCCTTCTTAATAAAATATAAAAACCTTGGTGTGCTACCTTCTTTATAAATAACCTGTTTACGGCTATATTCCATAACATCGCACGCCTCCATCAGCTGCATCAAAGGATTTTGGGAAACAGCCACTGTAGGGATTGTCAATAGTTCATTTCCAGGTATGGACATTACAGGTGCCTGAGGTGAAGAGACATTGCTATTCATTTTAACGCGTGCCTCTACTGCAGATAGCAAATCACTGCCCTCAAAAGGCTTGATTATGTAATCATTAGCGCCAAGATTCATAGCCATTCTAAGATTGCCCATCTCACTTTTTGAAGTCAGAAAAATAAAAGGTATCTCTTTTGTTGCCGAATGCTTCTTGAGAATATGCAATACACCGAATCCATCGATACATGGCATCGTAATATCGCTGATAATCAGGTCAGGCTGCTCTGTTTGAGCCAATTCAACACCTTCTTTTCCATTAGCTGCAGTAAGCACATTATGCTGTGCCAATGTTAGTAGCTCTGCCAGGTTGAGACGAATATCCTCCTCGTCTTCAATTACAAGAATTGTGGCCATAAAATTGGTTTGATGTGAAAAAATATCCCTTACTGTTACTGTTCAGTAACGTAAGCAAATATTGAAATAATAATAAATAGACAGTATAACATCAGTCATTCTACTAAATGACTGATGTCAGCCTAATCGGAAGGTAGGGATGAGCTGAACGGAGCAGCTACCCACCGAGGAGGACGCCGGCCGGTTGGTGATATTAAGTATTACTATTTGCTATGGAGCACCCAATACAGCCCTTTCACGTCCGGCTGCCATTCGGGCAATATAACTACCAATATGATCTCCTCAATAAGATCCAGCACTGTAATTGCGACGGCGATATGAAACAGCCATACGGGCCATGCAGGCAAGAAGAAAAGCAAAATAAAAAATGTACCCTGAAGTAACGTTGCGAATTTAGCGAGATAGGTATGAAAACTACTAAGCCTTCCATAACGGGCCAGCGCCAGGGCAACTTGTAATACATAAAGAATAAGCAGCACAGCAATCGGAAAAATTTCATGGAGAATAAAAGCCGGCTTAAATACGAATATACCAATAGCTGCCATCAGAAAGGTTAAATCGTCGGCCATGGAATCCATTTTTGCGCCAAAAACACTTACCACTTTATACTTCCTTGCCAACCATCCATCAATGAGATCAGTTAAAAAGCTAAATGCCAAAAACCATTTGTACAAATCATTTCTTGCTGTAACAATAAAATAAAACAAGAGAACCGAAGCCAATAACCGGTAAACCGTAATTGCATTAATAATATAATAAGCGCCCTTATGCATAAAAGAAAAGGTAGATAAATGCAAATGGTGCAGACCCGATAAGCGAATCGAAACGGTCGAGAAAACCACCATGCCCCGGTAGCAGATTACCGGCATCTTTTACATGGACACTTCTTTTCAACATTGATTTGGCAAAATCGCCAAAAGTACCCGACAGGTTGATGATAAAGGCCAGCAATAACCACTGGCCCATCTCAAGCCTGCCGAACACGGCCGCATTCAGCAATGCTGCGGAGAGGGCGGCGATCAAGCCGCCTACACTGCCTTCGATTGTTTTTCGGGGAGAGATACGTTTAAATAAACTGTTCTTCCCCATGGCCATGCCTACCAGGTAAGCGCCGGTATCTCCAAACCATAAAATCACGAAATAGCCAAGGTTCAATAGTGGGTTATATTCCATCGTTTTAGCCGGCAAAAAGCCAATACACAGGAATGTCGCCAACGGCATACTTATCCATACAATGCTTAGCAAAGTGAGTGCTGCATTTTGTATAGGCGTTGATTTTTCCCTGAATAATTCGAAAAAAAGAAACGAAGTAAGTAACGGCAGAATAAGCGACAATATCTTCGGAGCATTCACTTTAGTGATGACAGCCCACGATATCAAAATAATCAACAGTCCAACTGTTTGCCCTACAGTTTTCTGTGGAGTGTATCCGGAACGTTGTATCAGTTGATAGTATTCTCTGGTGGTTTGGTAATTGATAACCAATGCTAAAAGTAACAATCCGTAGGGCCCGCTGAGCAATGAAATGCTAATGGCTATTACAAGCAGGATGCCGGTTATTGCCCGCTGTGATACAGAAGTGTATATTGATTGTTTTTGCCCCGAGTTTTCTCCCATAACAGATAACATATTGCATGATCACATACCCCGCTGTTAGTTAGTAGGCAGTCC
>CAMLKS010000111.1 GCA_946480675.1 uncultured Bacteroidota bacterium | reverse complement strand
AACGTATAATAAGAAGAATCCGTTTGGCGATGTGTACGACACGCTGGATAGTACGTTTAGCAATAACTATGATTTCAATATCATTACGCATACCGGCGGTAGCAACCTGCGTTTCATGTTCAAGAAAATAAACTTTTCTTTCGGTGGTTCCGTATCCAATGCAGCTTTTCAGCAGAAAGACCAGATGCAGGATACTTCCTACAATTACAATTTTACCAACTTCTTTCCGAAAGCGAATTTTCAATATAGCATCAGCAAGCAAAGCCGTATCCGTTTCGACTATAATGGTAGTACACGCCAGCCTACTATAGAGCAAATACAACCATTGCGCAATAACCTGGACCCGTTGAATATTGCCATCGGCAATGCAGCGCTGACACAGGAATTCCGGCATAACCTGCGCCTGTCATTTAATGACTACAAGATGCTGACCAACCGTTATATATGGGCAAGTGTAAGCATGAACCTTATAGACAATGCCATCAGCCGTTCTGAAAATATAGATGCTATAGGGCGCAGAACGTATCAGTATATTAATGTGGATGGCAACTATAGCGGATGGGGCTATATCAGCTACGGTACTAAGATAAAAGCACTGAACCTGCATACGGGCATACATGCCAATGTAAATGTTAACCACATCAACAACATTGTAAATGGCCGCAAGAATATCAGTGATAACAATACGTATACTTTAGGATTAGACTTTAGTTATGATTCAGAAAACGAGAAGTTTTCTATCAGTTACGATCCTTCGATATCGTATAACGATAACAAATCGACCATCAATACACAGACTACCAGTTTCTGGACAACAGAGCAAGAACTGGAGATGTCTTATGAATTGCCCTGGAAGTTTGAATTGGGTACAGATATCAATTGGTACATCCGTGAGCAAACTTCCATTTTCGACAGGAACAATAATGTGTTTAAATGGAATGCTTATGTGAGTAAGAAATTCCTGAAGAACGACCAGTTGGAGCTGCGCATGTCGATGTTCGACATCCTGAATCAGAACCTCGGCTTCTATCGCTATGCGCAAAACAACTACGTAACTGAGGATAACTATAATACCATACGCCGTTATGGTTTATTGAGTCTTACCTGGAATTTTACTAAATCGGCTGCCGGTGTACCACAACAGGAGTCTAACATTATCATAACCCCATAACAAACCCGAATGAAACATATACTGATAATAATAAGCACAATACTGCTAACCATATCGGCTACGGCACAATATACGGTGCAGGGTAAGATAGAATATGAAAAGAAAGTAAACCTGCAGCGTATAATGGATGACCTGGATGAAGAGCAGAAAGAATGGATGGAACGGTTCCGTTCGCAATTACCCAAGTTTACGACCACCTATTTCGACCTGTATTTCAATACTTCTAAATCATTATACAAACCCGGTCGCGAAGTGGAAGGCAATACCAAGCTTTGGTTTGCGCAATCACCTGCCAGTGAAAATATTGTGCTTACCGATTTTAAAACAGAACGTGTAAAAGCCACTAAACAGGTGTTTGAACAGAAGTTCCTGGTTGAAGATTCTATGCGGCAGATAGAGTGGAAAATATCTGACGAGATACGTACCATAGCTAATTACAAATGTCGCAAGGCAGTAGGCAAGATACTCGACTCCGTATATGTAGTAGCCTTTTATACCGAAGATATTATGGTGAGTGGGGGTCCTGAAATGTTTTCAGGATTGCCCGGTATGATATTGCAAATAGCCATCCCCCGCCTGAATACTACCTGGATAGCTACTAAAATAGATGTGGTTGCGCCAAAGGAAAGCGATTTTACTATTAGCGACAAAGGCAAGAAGGTAAACCAGAAAGAGCTGTATGATAACCTGAGGGAAAGCTTAAAGGACTGGAAGAAGTATGCTGATAAAAATATATGGTGGTCTATGTTATAACCGTCATTCAATCCTGCCAAACGCTCTTCATACGAAGGGCGTTTTTATTATATCAATAATCCGCATTAACTTCAATACGATGTTGATGCGGTTGTTATGTATTGTTTGCCTGCTGGGTTGTGGCTATTGCTTTGGACAGCAGCCTAAATGTGCCTACAGTTTGCTGCAGGCATCCCTGAAAGCCAGGGATACAGCCACGACGTTTCCTATTCATACCCGCAATAAAGTAACAGCAGATGAAAGCACCGCATATCGCATACCGGTGGTATTTCATATTGTATTGAACAGTACGCAGATGTCTGTACTGGGTACTACTGAAAACATCCGGTCTTATATAGCTGCACAACTGGAAGTTATAAACCGGGATTTCAATGCGCAGAATAGCGATAGCACCGGCATCCCTGCCGTCTTTAAGCCGTTGCATGGCAATGTCAAAGTACGGTTTGAACTGGCGCATACGGCGCCTGATGGTAGCGCCAGCGAGGGCTATAACATCTACATCACCACAAAACAGGGTTTCGATTTTGAGAATGATATAACGAACAGTGTCGGTTTCAGTGATTCCAAATACAGCACTACAGGCGGCATAGATGCATGGGACCCTACTACCTACCTGAATGTATGGGTGATAAATCCGCTTGATAATGGCAAAACCAATACATTGCTGGGGCTAACAATACCGCCTTCCTTTGTGGCCCGTTACAATATACCTGATGTGGAGCAAGGCATTACATTGAACTACCTTACTTGGAAAGGAATGGGCGTACCACGTTACCGTACGCTGACGCATGAACTAGGCCACTATTTTGAATTGCGGCATATATGGGGTGACGATGATGGTAAATGTGAAAATGCCGGAGGCAATGACGATGGTATAGATGATACGCCGCCACAGGCAAAGGAAACATATGGCTGTCCCCGTTTCCCTAAATACGATGCCTGCTCACCTGCGGGGTCGGGTATTATGTTCATGAACTATATGGACTATACAGACGATGCTTGCCAGCTTATGTTTACCAAAGAACAGGTATCGCTGATGCGCAGGCAGTTGCAAGTGTATGGTAATTCCTATTCTTTAACGCGCCACCCGCAAGTGTTGGATTATCCTGCTGCAGCTGCCATCAGTTATACAGTGTCTCCCAACCCTGCCAATAAATTTATAAACATCAGTTTTGCCCAAACTTCCAAAGGCTTGCAAAGCATTCGCTTATTCAATACCATGGGGCAGCAGGTATATGAAAAAAGGGTAGAAATGCAGCAGGGGTTTTATAGTATTGATGCCACCGTATTCAGGAAAGGGATATACATATTGCAATTGAAATTTGCAGATAAGCAGCAGGTACATAGGGTAGCAGTACAAGATTAGTGTCTCATATCTAATGAAAAAGCCCCGCATTGCGGGGCTTTGTATCATGTTAGCCTATGGCTTGTGCCAGGTCGGCTATCAGGTCATCTACATCTTCAATGCCTACGCTCAGGCGTATCAGCGAGTCGGCCAGGCCATTCTTTATACGCTCTTCACGCGGTATAGACCCATGCGTCATAGAAGCAGGGTGTCCTATCAGCGATTCTACACCACCCAGCGATTCTGCAAGGGCAAAGAGCTGTGTATTTTTCAGCACATGCATTGCGTCATCCATGCTATCGCTTTTCAGTGTAAAGGATATCATACCACCAAAGCCGCGCATTTGTTTCTTGGCAATATCGTGGTTCGGGTGGTCTTCAAAACCGCACCAGTAAACTTTCCCAACTTTAGGATGGTTGCGCAGGTAGTTAGCTATCTTCTCACCATTTTCGCAATGGCGCTGCATGCGCACATGCAGGGTTTTTATGCCACGCAGCACCAGCCAGCAGTCGTGCGGGCCGGGTACAGCACCGCAACTGTTTTGTATAAAACGCAGCTTTTCTTCCAGTGCAGCATCGTTCATAATAAGCGCACCATGTACCACATCGCTATGGCCACCCAGATATTTGGTGGCAGAGTGCAGTACTATATCCGCACCCTGGTCCAGCGGGTTTTGCAGGTAGGGCGATGCGAAGGTATTATCTACCACCAGCAGCAGCTTATGTTCTTTGGCTATGGTGCCACAGGCAGAAATATCTACAATATTCAGCAGTGGGTTGGTAGGTGTTTCTGTCCATATCATTTTTGTTTTTTCATTGATATAGCCACGGATGTTTTCCGCATTGCTCATATCTATGAAATGAAACTTGATGCCGTAGTTGGCAAACACTTTGGTGAAAATGCGGTACGTACCGCCATACAGGTCATTGGCTACAATCACTTCATCGCCCGGTTGCAGCAGTTTCGCTACCGCATCGGTAGCTGCCATGCCACTGCCAAAACAAAGGCCATATTTGCCATTTTCTATGGCTGCCAGTGCGTTTTGCAGCGCGGTACGTGTGGGGTTTTGCGTGCGGGCATACTCATAACCTTTATGGTCGCCGGGTGCTGCCTGCACATAAGTAGATGTCTGGTATATGGGCGTCATAATAGCGCCGGTACTCGGGTCGGGTTCTACACCTGCGTGTATCAGTTTAGTTGCTAACTTATAATTCTTGTTTTCCATCAAATATGCCATTTTGAATGAGGCAAAGGTATTAAAGTCTCTTTGTAAGTAGATTTCTGAGTTGTTTCATATTTTTAGCATCATGAAACCTGCAGACATCACGGGCAAAAAAGAAAAAATTTATAAAATATCATTCTGGGTAATATTAGCAATAGCGCTTTTCTTAAGAAGCTACCAGTATTTTATTAATAGAAGTCTATGGCATGACGAGGCACACCTGGCATTGAATTTTGTAGATTTTGGTTTTAAAGACCTATCTAAACCGCTGGAACACTATCAAAGCGCACCGATTTTTTTTCTTTGGAGCATAGAAGCACTTTCTCGAATTTTTGGCTTAGGGGAAATGTCGTTAAGGATCGTACCATTTGTATTTTCCATCATAGCAGTTCCATTATTCTACCATCTGGTTTTAAGCATAACTAAAAATAGGCTGACCGCTAGCATTGCATTCCTCATATATGCCGTTAATCTGTCGTTTGTTTACTATGCATCTGAGTTGAAGCCATACACCGTCGACGTTTCTGCCTACATAATCCTTATTTACTTGTTAGTTACCAGCAATAGTTTTGTCGCTCGTCACAGAACTTTGCTACTAATATGCTCTGGTTGTTTACTGGCTTTTTTCTCTAATGCTACTGCAGTTGTTTTCTTATGTGGTGCGCTTTACTATATCATGCAGGTGCGTATCACTAATACCGGCGCAGAAAAAATGTTTGTTATACCATTACGTAATATATGCATACTAGGCTCTTGGTTTGCAGCTTTTGCATTAAACTACCTGTTATTTGTACATGATCATCCGTATGCTGAAGGTATGCGGCAGATATGGGCTTATACTTTTTGCCCCACTCCGTTTTTCGGCGCGGAGTTTAATGAGTACATGAAACATTACTTCACAGATTTGTTTCTGAATGATTTATTTATTGTAGACAGAACCTATTATATTGGCTATGTATTGCTACTGCTGGCAATAGCAGGTATAGCATTTGCTCTGATTAAGAAGCAATACTTACTACTATTATTCGGACTGTTACCTATAGCAATAGCATATTTGTTTTCCATCCTTAAATTATATCCGTTTTATCCACGTTTTATACTGTATACATTTCCGGGTATCATTATTATAATCAGCAATGGTATCAGCCATTTGGTACTCGCGTTCAATAATAAAGGATACAGAATGGTAAGTGGGCTAATGGCGGGCTTATTTCTTGTATTACTACTAAAGAATTCCGTTTTGACATTTCCTAAATGGGAAATAAGGATCAAACCATCCTTGGCATATATCAACAATAGATTCCCGAATACTACCATTTTCGTAACTACACCTTATACCATGACAGAGTATTATTATAAAACGGGTTTCTTGAAAAATGGCGATATCAAAAGTCTTGGCTGGCACCTGGATGCTCACGCTTTATTGAAAGATGAAAATGTACAGAAGCAAACACACCCTTTTATAATATTGCACTCTGTGACGGGTGGTGACAATGCAGAAGTCTTTATTAAAGAACTTAAAGAGCGTGGATTAGTGCTCTCAGAATTTAAAAACAATAATTTCGGGGTTACTGAAATAAAGCCGGAAAGCTATAGGTAATTCTGTAATTTTATGGCATGCAGTCTCATGTGCGACCAACAGATGATTTGAACTCTCAGGAGAAGGAATACGAGAATAGCATACGTCCCCAGTCTATCGAAGACTTTTCGGGGCAGCCGCAACTGGTGGAAAACCTGCGCATCTTCATCAAAGCGGCCAACTTGCGCGGCGAGGCGCTCGACCATGTGCTGTTTCACGGCCCTCCCGGCTTAGGTAAAACTACGCTGTCGCGCATTGTAGCCAATGAACTGGGCGTGAATATCAAGGAAACCAGCGGCCCGGTAATTGAAAAGCCTGCCGACCTGGCTGGGCTGCTTACCAGCCTGGAAGAACGGGATGTATTATTTATAGACGAAATACACCGCCTTAGCACTGTAGTAGAGGAGTACCTCTATGCGGCGATGGAGGATTTCAAAATAGATATCATGATAGATTCGGGCCCTGCCGCCCGCTCTATACAAATCAATTTAAGTCCCTTTACACTGGTAGGTGCTACCACCCGTTCAGGTCTGCTCACAGCGCCGTTGCTCAGTCGTTTTGGCATCAAATCGAGGCTCGATTATTACACGGCAGAGGTATTGCAACGCATCGTGATGCGTGCCGCCGGCCTGCTGAATGTAAAGGTGACATCAGAGGCAGCCCTGCAAATAGCCGGACGCAGTCGCGGTACGCCCCGTATAGCCAATGGCTTGCTGCGCCGTATGCGCGATTTTGCACAGGTGCTGGGCAATGGTGTGATAGACCTGGCCATTGTAGAGCATGGCCTGCGTGCCCTGAATGTGGATGAAAGTGGCCTGGATGATATGGATAATAAAATACTGGCCACACTTATTGATAAGTTCAAAGGAGGACCTACAGGCATCAACAATATTGCAACAGCAGTAGGCGAAGAAGCCGGAACCATAGAAGAGGTGTATGAACCCTTCCTGATACAGGAAGGCTATATTGTGCGCACCCCGCGTGGCAGGGAAGCTACCGAGAAGGCCTATAAACATTTGAAGCGCAGCAAAGGTGCCTCTGAAAACTATTTATTCTAAATTGCGTCTCTTTTTAATTAAGAAATTTAAATGGCTGATACAAATAATAAGGTTACGCTACCGGTATTCATCACCGGCGGTTGTGGCATGGTAGGTACACACCTGGTAGACTATTACCATGCAAAAGGAGAAACTGTATTGGCCACCTATTATACCCATCCAACCACCCGGCTGGAAGAATCGATACACAAAGCGCACTATGTGCCCTGCGATGTGCGCGATAAAGCTACCGTTGATAAGCTGATAGACGAGTATCGCCCTGAGATTATTTTTCACCTGGCGGCGCAGAGCTATCCTACCGTATCGTGGGAAAAACCGGTTGAAACCTTTGACATAAATGTGAATGGTACCATTCACATCATGGAAGCCATAAAGCGCATCAGGCAAACAACGCCGTCATACGACCCCATCGTACTGATAGCGTGCAGCAGCGCAGAATATGGCAGCAGCTTATTG
>CAMLKS010000110.1 GCA_946480675.1 uncultured Bacteroidota bacterium | reverse complement strand
AACAGAAAAAGCACTGTATGCTTCCAGTTCCTGCTGCTTTACCTGCGCCGGTGAAAAACTTTCAGAAAAGGATACATACTCTTTATACAACTGCGCAAATGATGCGCCGAGATCATCCAGATGTTCAGGGTCTAATGAATAGAACACTCCGGCATTTGTTTTATTCAGTACCTGTAGTGCTGATGATTCTTTATGTAGTACCGCCAGTATAGGCTTACCCGATAATACGCCTTGATAAACTTTAGATGGTGTATAATGCGGCTCTGTACTGCCCAGTATAAATACCCCATCCGCTGCATCCAGATGCACTAACACATCCATATAAGGAATACGGCGTGGATATTCGAACACGACGCTCTGCCACAAGTTATATTTTTCAGCGAGCGGTTTGATGTTAAATCCATTTGGGTCGTCAGGTGTTTTTCCTGTACCGATAAAATGCAGCTCCAGATTATCAAAAGCTGTCCTGTTATTCTGTATAGAGGAAAATATTTGCTCCAGTGGTTGATATGCTTTAGGTAACATGGCACCGGCATATACTAACTGCAGCTTATCATTTTTCTGAAAGAGATATGGTTTGATAGCTAACTGCTTCACCTTTTCATGATCTTGCTTTTCGCCACCATAAGGCATAGCGCCGAATATGCAAGTATCTTTCAGATAAGAGTTGCGTTCTTCCACCCCTTTATAATAGCCTTCAGCCACACCGGTTATTAAGGATGCTTTTTTTATAGCTATCGGCTCTAAGAAATTGGCAATCGCTTCACTTGCTTTATGGCGCATACTGGCACCATCGGGGAAAGTATGTACCCATGGGTCTATATAATCTATACCATACCTGATGCCAGTAGATGCATGTAGCATCCTGCCTAGTATTGCTGCATAAAAGGATGGAATAGGTATGTACAAAAAGTCAATAGCTTCTGCTTTTATTAATCTTTTTGCTTTTTTATAGAGCTGTGTAAAACCCCGCAAGCCTATATCGCCTATCAATCGCGGCCTGGTAACACCAAAGGCTTTCGCTTTTTCTATACGCAATTGCTGCGGCAATAATTTTACCAGATGCTCATCCAGCTTTTCTTCGTAGTATTTTTCATCTACGGTAAGAATAATTGGCTCCCAGCCAAAAGCGGGCAAATGCTGCGCAAATAACCGCGAACGATGTACCGCAGCGAGGTTTGACGGCGGAAAATGCGGGGATATAATGAGTATTTTCTTCAAGCTATTATTTAATATTCTTCAGTTTGTATAAAAGCTGATAACCGAAAAATCCTTTAGAAATACTTGTCAACCCTTTATATAAGCCTTTACGCATGGTAGCCGGCAATACATGCTTTAACACACTGGTAAATGGAAGATCTCCCGTAACAGTAGCTACTGTAAGCTCAAAATTATTCGCTTTAAAAAAGTCGGCAGCTGTTTTGAAAGAATACCAACGTAGGTGGGTATAGTCCCAGATACCTGCATCTGCTGTTTTAAAACTACCCTTCATTAATTGCCACCTGTACTTATAGTAGAATACATTAGGCAGGGCTACTATCAAATGGCCGTCCTTCTTGAGTACCCTTTTTATATCTGCAATGAGTTTATCAGGGTAAGCAATATGTTCCAGCACATGCGAGCATATAACTACATCGTAGCTGTTATCCGGTATTTCCCGCGGCAATCCATTTTCCAGATTGTATAAATAACCATTGCGTAATACTTTCTTCGCCTCTTCCAGTTCTTTGGCCGAAATAGTTACACCATCTGCACTATGACCCTTCTCTACCAGACGACGTGCAATAGACCCTGCCCCACACCCCACATCAAGTACATGCAGATGATCACCATTAACAAGGCTTAATACATCCGTATTCCCCGAGTTATTATATACCTTGATATCGCTATGCTGCATTATGAATATTTGCTGCTACGTGTTTTAGAAAAATATCCTGTTCCTTTTCCCAGTTAAGCTCTGCTTTCGCCAACTGATAAGCGGCGCGCCTTAGCTGATACAGATGATCCTCATCATTAAACAACCGGGATAGTACGGTTGCCAACTCTTCATGCGCGCCCTTTTTATATACCTTACCAACCTGAGGATACGTATTTATAAATAATTTCTGAGCTTTTGTATCTGAAACGATGATTGCATTCCCAGCCAACAGGTAAGTCAGTATTTTGTTAGACAAAGCCAAATCATTATTAATAGAAAAAGCCGGCTCTAATGCCAATCCTATATGATGCTCAGACACTGTTTCAAGTAATTCCGCTTCGCTGCACGGCTTTTTGAAATGCAACGTGTGCTTAGAATTACTTAACAGGCTTTTAAGTGCTGATGCCGTTTGCTCGTCGCAGTTTCCCATCAAGGTCAGATGCACGGGGAAGCTGTCAATAAGATTCAATGCCTGGATAATATCCTGCACACCCCTGTTAAGCCCCACATACTGGGAAAACCATATGAGCTTCAATGGTTCTACTGTACCCAAATCTTTGAATGCCGGCTGCATGCTCAGTTGGAAAACATTATTCAATACAAAAGCAGGTTTATCAACACCTATATCATCTATGATATGTTGCAGGATGAGTGGCGATGCAGCAGAGATATAAACTGCTTTACTGAGCACACTATTCATAAGGCCACGTAATGTTTCATTCACCTCATGACCTTGCTCACCTGCATGATAGTCTTCTATGTCTACAGCAAAAGGTATGTTGTTAGCTGTTGCATAATTACTGACTGCCCAGAAAGTACCGGGATTGTGAGCGATGATAATATCATATTCCGGCTTTAAGCCGTTCAATGTCTTATGCAACAGGTAACTTCTTTTATCAAGGCTATATGCTTTCAGTCTGTTACTTGATTTGAAAACCTTTAGCATGTATGCTGATACAGCACCGGCCAATGTAGATGCCAGCCAAGGCAAGTAAGGACGACGTGTAGCACTTATTCTAATCCATTTCACACTTTTCAGTTCTTCTTCAATGCGTTGCTCGTTTTCATTACTCCAGTTATCAAATGTGAATTTGATAACCGTAACATCAGCGCCTGCGGCTACTAATGAGCGGACTTCTTTCAGGCTGCGTGGGTTAGCAGACAGATTGACACTGGTAACAATAAGTACACGTGCACCTTTTAGCATTTTACAAGTCCGCCTCGATTCTTTTTAATTGGTTACGATAAGTAAAGCCTTCGGCAAATGATACGCGTTCTTGTTGCTTTGGCAAAGTATTGTAGCTGCCAATATTGTTTATAACCTTTGAAAACAAACCAGGCAGTTCATTATTGTTATTCCTGTCACTTGTCATTTCTATCATGCCGGGATAATGAGCGTAGGTAGTAACATTATTTGACACCACTACTTTCCCGGTTGCGAGATACTCCAGTATTTTATGATAATTAGTGCCCCCACTTTGGTCTTTTTGTATATCGTAACATATCAGGAAGCCATCCATTTGCTTCATTTCTTCCGCCAGCTTTACCGGTGCCACCTGCCCATGTAGTTTCACATTCGCCAACTGCCTGAGGGTATTTATGAAGTTGGTGGCCGCTTCATCTTCATATGGCACGAGATTAGAATTGGCATGATCGATACTGCCCCAAAAGTTGAAAACCACTTTGGGGTGTTGTTTAATAATGTTTAGCAAAGTTGTCCTATCAATATCCGGACGTAAAAAGTTTCCGGAAAGGCCAACTTGTATAGGGTCATTACTTATAGCCGACAACTCATTATTCAGAAAATGAGAAGCAACACCATGGTTCAGAAAAACTTTGGGGACTGCATACGATTTGAACTTATCCAATATCTCGTAAGTAACGGAATATATGATATCTGCTGTTTGTGCTGCTTTCAACGCAGTTGTTTCGTTCAGCTCATCAACCGGCATGTATATCTTCTTTGCCGATGCAGGGAACATTCTTAATGGCATGGTATCCGACAAATCGAACGACCATACCACATCAGGTGCGCCTGCTTTCTTAATGATGTTACGGATATGAAAACGCAGCAAATAATCATATACAGCACGCGCTTTGAACTTAAAGAAATAAGGGAAAGGAAGCCTGTGCGTTACACATGCTAACCCATCTATCCCTGTGGGCGTGATAGCCACCCGTCCGGGCTTCAATATGCCTTCCTGGTCGGGTCCATTGATGTAAAACACCTTGTTTCCCAAACGCGCCAGTTCTACAGCATAGTGATGCTTTGAAATAAACATCGCGCCCCAGGGCTGCTGCGACAGTATATATATTACCTTATTCTTTAACTGCACAAAAACTTATGCTTTGTAAAAAGCAGCTATGGTATCGGCAATATATTTGATGCCTTCTTCCGTCAGTTCCGGATACATAGGCAGCGATAATATTTGAGATTGATATTGGTGTGCTACCGGGAATTGACCCGGTGTGGCACCAAGGTATTCATAAGCTTTGAGGCCTGGTAGTATGGTAGGATAATGCACGGCAGTTTCAATGCCGTTTTCTTTCAGGTGCTGTGCCAGTTCATCTCTGCGCTGTGCGCGAATAACATACAGATGGTATGTGTGTACAGAATCGGGCCTTACTTGTGGTATTACAATTTCACTGATGCCCGAAAGATATTTATCATACAGCTTAGCATTTGCTATTCGCTGCTCTGTCCACTTCAATATATACGGCAGCTTAGCAGAAAGAATTGCAGCCTGCAAGCCATCAAGGCGGCTGTTGATACCTTCTACCTCATGCTGGTGCTTTTTCAGCGCACCATGCGATGCATAGCGCCTCATTTTTAAAGCCAGCTCATCATCATTGGTGATGATGCATCCGGCATCGCCATAAGCACCCAGGTTTTTACCGGGATAAAAACTAAAACTACCTGCTATACCTCGAAGGCCAGCGCGCACACCTTTGTATTCAGAAAAGTGCGACTGTGCACAATCTTCTATCAGGTGTATATTTTTCTCTTTGCAGATGCGCTCTATCGTTTCTACATCTGCCATCTGCCCTTGCAGGTGCACCAATATGATAGCTTTGGTACGGGGCGTTATAGCAGCTTCCAGCTTCTTTTCATCCATGCTATAGTAGTCGGGATGAATATCTATAAACACAGGTTTGGCGCCTGTTTGTGAAATGGTTTCCGAACTGGATATCCAGCTATTGGCAACCGTTATCACTTCATCACCTTCGCCAATGCCCAGCATCTTCATAATGATGTATAGTGAATCTGTACCATTGGCACAGGCTATTACATGTTTTACACCATATAACTCAGCAAATGCAGCTTCAAAGTCTTTTACATATTTGCCGCCAATGAAGGCTGTTTCTGAAATTACGTTTTCTATAGCCGTATCAATGTCTTTCCTGATGCTATAATACTGCACCTTAAGATCTACAAAAGGGATATTCATTTTATTAAAGGTCTTTGAGTTTTCTTGCGGGGTTGCCGGCATACACACCGGGTTGTGTAATATTCTTTGTAACAACTGCACCTGCACCTACCACCACGTTATCACAAATGGATACTGGTAATATCGTAGCATTAGAGCCTATTGATACATGATTGCCAATATGCGTTTCTTTCCAGAAATTCTTATCACCACCAGCAGGGCCACCTTTCTCAAACAAGTCGTTGATAAACATAACACCATGGCCTATGAAGCAATTGTCGCCAATAGTTACCAATTCGCAGATGAATGTGTGCGATTGTACTTTAGTACGCTTGCCTATCGTCACCGATTTTTGTATCTCCACAAATGGCCCTACGAAGCAATTATCACCGATGCTACAGCTGTATATGTTTACCGGCTCTACTACCTTGACGCCTTTCCCAAAGGTTACGTTGACTATTTTAGACTGGTATAGTGTTGGCTGGCTCATGCGGGAATATGTTTGGCGGCTGAGTACATTTTGTCTATTATCTCTACGGTCTTCAAACCTTCAAATGCGCTGGTAGAAATACTGGCATTATTGGTAAGCACATCGATAAGGTTTTCATACACATTATCGTGGTTAGACATAGAGCCTTGGTATGAACCGTAATTATTCGCCTTGTTACCTTCAGGCAAGTTGTCTATACGATAGTCCTTAATATTCTGATATTCCAACTCGTTCAGGTACTGGCCACCTATTTTCACCGTGCCTTTCTCAGCAAATATGGTAAGTGAGCCCTCCATGTTTTTTTCATAGCTATTAACCGTATAGTTAACAGTGCCGATAGCGCCGTTATAGAACTCAACAATTGCCACACCGGTATCTTCAAACTCGATGATATCCTTGTGAGAATAGTTAGCCATATAGGTAGATACATTTCTGATGTCGCCCACCAACCAATACAGCAAGTCTATAAAATGAGAGAACTGTGTGTACAATGTGCCGCCATCCATATCCTTAGTACCCTTCCACGAATTAGCATAGTAATCAGGATTGCGGTTCCAAAAACAACTAAGCTGTACGCTGTATATCTTTCCCAGGCGGCCTTCGTCAATTGCCTTCTTCACAGCAGCGACAGGCGGATTAAACCTGTTTTGCTTAATAGCAAACAGGCGCTTATTTGCCTGCTCTGCTACTTTTATCATTTCACCACAGTCGTGCACAGTGGTAGCCATCGGCTTTTCGCATAGCACATTGAAGCCCGCCTTTAATGCCTGTATAGAATGTGTTGAGTGCAAACCATTAGGTGAGCAAATAGACACGACGTCTATATCCTTTTCATTCGCCAACAGGTCTTTAATATCATAATATGCGCGTGCGCCATACTTGGCCGCCATATCATCTGCACGTTGCTTCACTACATCACAAACAGCCATTAATGTTCCCTGGTTATTAATGTGTTCGGCGTGGCGTTGTGCTATACGTCCGCAACCCACTATCGCAAAACGAACTGTACTCTTGGTCATTTTTATCTTGTTATATTTTTACCTGTTGGAAAACTTATCAATACTCCCATTCCCTTCTTCTGAAACACGAACATGCTACCTGCTGCTACCGCCGAAGCGCCTGCCTTTACGGCTGTTTCAAGGTCTTCAAACTTGCCCGCACCACCGCACGCTATCACCGGCACCGAAACTTTAGCTGCCACATCATGTATCAAATCTGTAGTGTAGCCATCCCAGGTGCCATCTTTGTCGATGTTGTTTATCATTATTTCACCTACACCATTATCTTCTAATATCTTTGCCCATTCTGCAGGTGAATGGCCGGTACTTTTAGTACCGGAATGTGAATAGACTTTATACTTGCCAAAAAGATTTTTCTTCACATCCATATTACCTACCACAGCCTGATTTCCATATACACCACCTATCGTAGCGGCCAGCTTAGGCTCATCGAACAATATAGAATTCAACACCACCTTTTCATAGCCACAATCAAATATGCGTTTGGCCATATCCCAATTTTTGATGCCACCGCCATAGGCCATTGGCATAAATGCTTCGCCTGCTATCTCTGCTATCTTCACATAATCGGGCTCCCGTTTATCTACCGTAGCTGTATAGTCAAGCAATAGCAATTCATCTGCTTCTTTTTCGTTGAAGATTTTTACTGCATTGATGGGATCGCCAACGTATTTGGGATGCTTAAAATTTATTGTTTTATACAACCCACCTTTACTTAGCAGCAACACAGGT
>CAMLKS010000109.1 GCA_946480675.1 uncultured Bacteroidota bacterium | reverse complement strand
ATAAGCGTGCCTGGTCTGCGATACCTCTCTATCTTCTCAAATAATTGCTGTTTGATGTCCAGCCTTTCAATAACGGCTTCCAGTACCCAATCGCAATCTGCTATCTTAGGCAGGTCATCATCTATATTTCCTATTGATACGTTGTTGGCTACTTCTTTGGTATAAACAGCACTAGGTTTAGCCTTTAAGGTAGCCTGCAATGCTTCGCTCACTATGCGGTTGCGCACTTGCTTGCTATCGGTTGTCAGCCCTTTTGCTTTTTCTGCTTCTGTCAGTTCCCGCGGAACAATATCCAGCAGCAAAACCTTGATACCTATACCTGCAAAATGGCAAGCAATACGACTGCCCATAACACCACTACCCACTACCGCAACCTTACGAATAGCCCTGTTCATCTTTAATATTTTTTGACAATACAATTTAACCAAAAACGACAACTATTTCTTAGTTTATGTTAATCTTAACAATGCCAACATATGGAAACCAAGCGCATATGCATCTGGTAGAAAAATTAAATATGCATTTTCGCCTACTCACCTTGTGTGTGCCTGCCGTTATCATGCTTAACAGTTGCGATAGCAACGGCACCTTGGCAGTCGATGCCCATATTGACAGCATAGCTGTTTATAAATCCAAAAGGCGGATGGAGGTTTACAGCCATAACAAACTGCTGAAGACTTATAAAATAGCGCTGGGCAGGCAACCCAAAGGGCATAAGCAATACGAAGGTGATATGCGTACACCGGAAGGATTGTACCGTATTTACGACCGTAACCCGAATAGCACCTGCTATAAAAACCTGGGCATATCCTATCCAAATGAGCACGATAAGGCTCATGCAAAGGAACTGGGCAAATCACCCGGCGGTAGTATAAAAATACATGGGCTGCCCAATGGTGAGGGATACTGGAAAAAGCTGCATACGTTCAGGGATTGGACCTATGGTTGCATTGCCGTAACCAATGAAGAAATGGATGAGCTATTCGATAAAGTGATTATCGGCTCACCTATCTGCATTATGCCTTAAAAATCGAAATTCTTATCCAGCGCTGCTTTAGGGAAATTCTCTTTTACGTAAATGTAATCGATGAACACCGGGCCTTGTACATCCAGCCCGAAGTAGTCATCTTTAAAGCCTACGAGCGCTGTTTTTTTACCGCTATTGAGAGCAACATCTATCTTATAATGATATTCAGGATAACGGGCACCTTTGGGCATTTCGCGGCTTAGTACCTTTTCGTTGGAATAGAATATCAACTGCCATACCAGGTACTGGTCGTGACAGTAGGTATAATAGATACCCTGTTGTTCCATGTAATGGATGGCTTTCATGAAAGACTTTTCTTTTACTACCGTAAAACGAAAGTCTTTGAATGTTATCACAGAAACAATACCGGAAACAAGAAATGCGCAGGCTATTAATAAATGGACTTTTCTAAAGCGCACTTCATTCAGAATAAGCTGTAGTGCCAGTACCGTATACCCTGTTATGGGCAGCAGGTACCTGTAATGCATACGGGGCGATAGTATGGTAGTACCTATAGATATCAGTATGGCAAGGATTATGATGCCTGAAAAGGGAGCTTTGCGCAGGCAAATGATGCCAACTATCACTGCCACCAATACCAGTCCGCAAAACCCTGCAGCAAAGGCTGCCTGGAAGAAATTGGGGAGATATACATCAAAGAAAAAATAATTGCCCTGAAAGGAAGTATATATATACTCCGGCACGCGCCAAACATTTGCCAGCCAGTCGGTCATAGGGGCAGTAGCATCCGGATGATGAAAGTCGGGGAGTGTTTTCCTGTAAAAATAAAAAGCAATAAGAAGCAATGTTGCAGGTACGGTGAAGCTTACTACTTTGGCCAAATTTTTTTGTTTGTACAAATAATAGGCACATATCAATAACATACCCGGTAGCCATAGCAGCATACTCTCATATACCAGCACTAATAGCAGCCCGGCAATTACCCACATACCTCTGCTAATGTTGTCTCTGCTTGTAAGCATGTATAACAATAGCGAAGACAACGTAAATGCTGTAAGATAACCGCCACGTGCCTTCATAGACCATACTGCCCATGCGGGGCTCAGCACCAGTAAAGCAATAAGCAGGGCCGGTATGTACGCCTTACCTTTATTCAGTTGCAACAAAGCCTTGTAAAGAAACACCACCCCAATGGACCATAGTAACAACATAGCACACTTTACAGCTATTGCCTTCACCCCTATAACAGCATAAAAAGGCAGGATGAAAAGTTCTTCTACAAATGAAAAACCGTACTGTTGGCCATAGAAAAAAAGTGGGAACTCCTTACCCACGTACATATGCTTTGCCATTATAGCTACCACACATTCATCACCATCCAGCACCAGGTTTTCGCTCAGCAATTGCGGCAGGCGCGACAGGATACAGAGTATCCATATAGCCCAAACCATAAAACTGCCTTGCTTTTTCATGGCAATAAAGATAACACCGGCAGCGACAGCTGAAATGCATTTAAATACAATATGACAAAGCCTTTTATCCATTATCTTTGCCATCTATGCAATCCTTACAGGAATTATTAAAAACGCACGAGCAGGATATACAAGCATTTACCCCTGCCGATGCTACAGAATTGGAATCGTACCGTATAAAATATCTGGGTGCCAAAGGCATCGTGAAGCAGGTATTTGGCGAGATGAAGAATGTACCCGTAGAGCAAAAGAAAGACGCCGGCCAGTTGCTGAATGCTTTTAAGCAATTGGCAGAGGCAAAATATGAGGCTTTTGCACACCTGCAAAGCAGTAATAAGAAGGCAGATAAAGCGGTAGATATGACCCTGCCGGGTACACCATTGCCTACCGGCACCAGGCACCCGTTGCGCATGGTTGAAAACCAGATCATATCCATATTCGAAAAGATAGGTTTCAGCGTGGCTACCGGCCCGGAAATAGAAGATGACTGGCACAACTTTACATCGCTGAACATGCCGGAACACCACCCGGCCCGCGATATGCAGGATACCTTCTACGTATCGCAAAATCCGGACTGGGTGTTGCGTACGCATACCTCATCGGTACAGGCACGTATTATGGAGCAGGGCAACCTGCCGGTGCGGGTGATATGCCCCGGCCGTGTGTACCGCAACGAAACCATATCGGCAAGGGCACACTGTTTCTTCCATCAGTGCGAGGGCTTGTATATAGATAAGAACGTATCGTTTGCCGATCTGAAACAAACGCTGTACTATTTTGTTACAGAGATGTTTGGTCCCGATACGAAAGTTCGTTTTCGCCCATCGTACTTCCCGTTTACAGAGCCTAGTGCTGAGATGGATATATCGTGCACCGTATGTGGCGGCAGTGGCTGCAGCCTGTGTAAACATACCGGCTGGGTAGAGATACTGGGCTGCGGTATGGTGCACCCCAATATGCTACGCAACTTTGGTATTGACCCCGAAGTATATAGCGGTTTTGCATTCGGTATGGGTGTCGAACGTATCACACAGATAAAATACCAGGTGAATGATTTGCGCCTATATTCGCAAAATGATATACGTTTCTTAAAGCAGTTTCAATCGATATAGCTGATAATGAAAAAGGTAAAATGTTGACCGTATCACATTTTACCTTTTTACTTTTACACTTTACTTCTGCATGATTCTCGTTACAGGCGCCAGTGGTTTCGTAGGGCAGCACTTAGTGCAATATCTATCTGCGCAAGGTAAACCTGTACGCGCACTGTACAATAGTCACCCCCCAAAAGATGAATTAATCCAGTTGCCTAACATCAGCTGGATACAATGCGACCTGTTGGATGTATATGCCGTAGAAGCTGCCATGGAGGGTGTCGAAGACATTTACCATTGCGCCGCTGTGGTATCCTTCGCCCCGGGGGATAAACAACGCATGCTGCACTTTAATGTGGAAGCTACTGCCAACATCGTGAATGAAGCCATAGCGCGCAATGTGCGAAAGATACTGTATGTAAGCTCCATAGCATCACTAGGGCGCAATGCTGCAGGCAAAGAGATAACTGAAGAAGAAGAATGGCAGGAAAGTAAGCACAATTCGGTTTATTCGCTCAGCAAATACAATGCAGAGCTGGAAATATGGCGCGGCATCGGCGAAGGACTGGATGCTGTGATTATTAACCCGGGTATTATACTGGGTGAGGGCAACTGGGATGAAGGTTCTGCGCGCCTTATTAGAGTGGTATACAACGAATTCCCTTTTTATACAGAGGGCATCAATGGCTGGGTAGATGTAAAGGATGTTGTAACTATTGCCTATAGGCTGATGAACAGCGACATCAGCGCAGAACGCTTTATAGTAAGTGCAGGCAACTTTGGCTATAAAGACATCTTTACACAAATGGCAATAGCTATGGGCAGAAAGCCACCACATATAAAAGCCAGTGCCCTGATGACCGGTATGGTATGGCGCTGGAACTGGTTAAGGAACCGGTTATTGGGTAGTAAAATAACTGTAACCAGAGAAACGGCACGCACAGCAAGCCATCGTAATTACTACAATAACAGCAAGTTATCCGCTTTTTTGCCCAGCTTTCAATATACCCCTATACAAGACACTATAAATCGCATGGCAAGGTCATTTCTGTCCTTTCATGACATAAAAAGCTGACATTTTTTGGTTTTTTATTAAAAACATTTGTAAACTTGCATTTATCAGGAGTATCACTCCATTCTTTCATTCAGAAACCTGAATACTTTCCCATTTACTTATTTAATACTGGTACTTCCGGAAAAAATTAATAAAGGGACCTTTAGGATTAATGATCATTTAGAACAAACACTTTTTTAGAAAAAAATCACGCATGCCTTACGACATTCTGCAATTGAATGAGATGCTCGTTCCCGAGCTGTTAGATGTTGCTGAACATATGAAAATCAGCAACGCACGTTCCCTCGATAAACAAGCCTTAATTTATAAGATATTGGATCAACAAGCTATAAACCAATCAGCCGGCGCATCGGAAAACGAAAATAAAAAGCCGCGCGCCCGCAAACCTAAAGCGGAAACACCTACGGAAGAAAAAACACCGGCAGCAACCGCGAATAGCGAGGAAGAAGATGGCAAAAAACGCCGTGCCCGCAAACCCAAAGCTAATAATACCGAAGAGGCTGCGCACGCAGCTGCAGAAGAAAAGCCGGCACACAGGAAAGAATCAACCCCTGCTGCTGAAGCTACACAACAAGAAGTATCGGATATCGTAATGCCGGATACTTCAGATTCTGAAGTACAACCTCCTCAAGAACCAACCGCCAGCGACCCCGTTGAGCGTCCTCAACAAACACAACAGCAACAACAGCATCATGGCCGCCACCAGCAGCGCCGTGAACAGCAACAACAAAATGCATTTAATGTAGAGTTTGACGGTGTTGTCTTCAGCGAAGGTGTGCTGGAAATGATGCCTGATGGATATGGTTTCCTGCGTAGCAGCGACTACAACTACCTGAGTTCTCCCGATGATATTTATGTTTCTCCTTCACAGATAAAACTGTTTGGCCTTAAAACAGGCGATACCGTTCGCGGTACTGTGCGCCCGCCAAAGGAAGGTGAAAAATATTTTGCACTGCTGAAAGTGGAAACCATAAACGGTAAGCTACCTGATGAAATACGTGACCGCGTACCATTCGATTACCTGACGCCGTTGTTCCCTTTTGAAAAACTAAACCTGTCTAGCCCCGGCAACAACTACAGCACACGCATCATGGACCTGTTTACCCCTATAGGTAAAGGCCAGCGTGGCCTGATAGTAGCCCAGCCTAAAACGGGTAAAACCATGCTGCTGAAAGAAGTAGCCAATGCTATTGCAGCTAATCACCCCGAGTGCTACCTGATGATAGTACTGGTAGATGAGCGCCCGGAAGAGGTTACTGATATGCAGCGCAGTGTTCGCGCAGAAGTTATCGCTTCTACCTTTGATGAGCCAGCTGATAAACACGTAAAGGTTTCGACCATTGCACTGCAAAAAGCAAAACGCCTGGTAGAGGTAGGACACGATGTAGTTATCCTGCTCGACTCTATTACCCGCCTGGCACGCGCACACAATACCGTAGCACCTGCAAGCGGTAAAGTATTGAGTGGTGGTGTGGAAGCCAACGCCATGCAAAAACCAAAACAGTTCTTTGGTGCTGCCCGCAAAATAGAAAATGGTGGTTCACTTACCATACTGGCTACAGCCCTGATAGATACCGGTTCTAAAATGGACGAGGTGATATTTGAAGAGTTTAAAGGTACCGGTAACATGGAGTTGCAATTAGACCGTAAACTGGCCAACAAGCGTGTTTTCCCTGCTATAGATATCACATCCTCTTCTACCCGTCGTGATGACCTGTTGCATGGCAAGGAAGTACTCAATAAAATGTGGATACTTCGCAATCATATTGCAGATATGCACACCGATGAGGCTATGAAATTCCTGCTGCAACAAATGAAAGGTACCAAGAACAATGAAGAGTTCCTGGCTACTATGGGTAAGTAACAAACACATACTATATATAAACAGTAAAGGCTCGCTATGCGAGCCTTTACTGTTTATGTTTCCTTGCAATACAGATTTAACTGCTATGATCTGCAACTATGCGCCACTCCCTTTTTATTTTCCTGAATAACAATGTGAAGCTGCCACCTACATCGCCTACTGTACGCTCCAGTGCCCATTTACCTAATACAAAATAATAGTCCCTACTCAATTGCCTTACTTGCAATATTTCGAATGATAGCTTGCCCATTTTAGCAGTATTGCTATAAGAGCGCTTATACCGCTCCAATGTTTCTTTATAACCGTAGGTTGGCCCGCTTTTGCCTATAAAAACAAGGCTATCGCTATTCCAGTAACCCTGCATATAGTGCTCTATGCTCCCCTCATTCCAGGCTTTCATTTGCTTATCCAATACAGCTCTTATCCGTGCGTCATCAGTTTGCGCAATCACTGTGCAAGGGTATAGCAGTAGCGCTATCAGTAGTATCCTTATCATTCGGGAAAGATAGTAAAAACAAAAAAGGTAATTGTATATACAATTACCTTGACATGTGTTATAGGGGCTGCTGCCGCGGGTTTACAGTATGATAGCGATTGGGTAGATGTTCTTTGTAAAAGTATACAATCATCAATACTTTGAATGAGCTATCAGACGGATGAAAGGATTGATTTGACTAAAGTGGGTTTTCATTTGACGAACAGTTAATATGGTCTTGCTATTTATCGCTGCATAATAAAAATGCCCCGTATAAACGGGGCATTTTGCAATATTTAAATACGGCAATATTATTGTTTAATGTGCTTCTTCGCCTGGTTTCAGTGGCACTGTTTGCGGTATAAAGTCATTACCGTTACCATCGTCTTTATAGTCATATGGCCAGCGGTGTACTTCAGGAATATCACCTTCCCAGTTACCGTGTCCGGTTTTGATAGGTGTAGTCCATTCAAGTGTCGGAGAACCCCATGGATTTTTAGTAGTCATTTTGCGGCCACGGAAGATGCTAACAAAGAAGTTAACAACAAACAGTAACTGTGCAAAGAACACCAGTATGGCGGCAATACTTATAAAAGCATTCAGATCATTGAATTGTTTGAAAGACTCCCATGCGCTATAGTCGTAGTAACGACGTGGCATACCCGCGATACCTTCATAGTGCATC
>CAMLKS010000108.1 GCA_946480675.1 uncultured Bacteroidota bacterium | reverse complement strand
AGAACCAAAGAATACCGGTGCTATCTTACCTTTCAGGTAGGCATCCGTATCCAGTTCGCCATATACACCTTCCAACAGTTCTACATCTTCGCGCAGTTGGTTGGCATCGCGCTCACCCACTTTTTCATCCAGTAGCTTATCGCTCAGGTCGGGTATCGGTACGGTGTTATCGTCCGTAGCCTTCTGGCTGGCGGTGAAAAGGTTCAGGCTTTTATCATACAGGTTATACACCCCTTTAAATTCCTTACCCATATTGATAGGCCATGAAAGGGGGTGCAGGGATATATTCAGTTCTTTTTCTATTTCATCTATCAGGTCGAACGGGTATTTGCCGTCGCGATCCATTTTATTTACAAATACGATAACGGGCGTATCGCGCATACGGCACACTTCCATCAGGCGGCGGGTTTGTTCTTCCACCCCGTTCACACTGTCTATCACCAGTATTACGCTGTCCACGGCTGTCAGGGTGCGATAGGTATCTTCCGCAAAGTCTTTGTGGCCCGGTGTATCCAGCAGGTTTACCAGCACATCCTTATACTCAAAGCTCATTACCGATGTGGCAACCGAGATACCACGCTGGCGCTCTATTTCCATAAAGTCGCTGGTAGCGTGTTTCTTTATCTTATTGCTCTTTACGGCACCTGCCACCTGTATGGCGCCACCAAACAGCAACAACTTTTCGGTAAGCGTGGTTTTACCGGCATCCGGGTGAGATATAATGGCAAACGTCCTGCGACGGCTGATTTCCTTTTCGTACATCGTATATCGTTAATTCCTGCGGCATGGGGTACCGCCGGCTAAAAAAGAGTGCAAAGGTCGGGAATATTGGGGATATATTGAAGCCCCCTCCCGACCTCCCCTCAAGGGGGAGGGGTATAACCCCCAACCCACTAAAGGGGGCTTTTCAACATTTCACCCACAATTTCCACATTCTCGCGTTATCCGCTTGACGCATACTTCCATTATTTTACTTTTGTAGTCCGAGTAAAAAAAGTACCCCCCAAAGAATGGCCCGCTTACAAGACGACTTACTATACGACTTCAAGGAACAGAAAAATATGATATACAGCCAGCTCGAAGTGTTTGACCCATTGGGCACACAACTGAGCAAACCGGCTGCACAACGCCTTGTAAGCAAAGGTGCCCTCATATTTGCTGAAGTTCTGGGCTATACACTGGCTGCGGCTGCTATTGCTTTTGCGGTATTTCTTACCAGGCTCTATCCTTTTTATATACTGGACGAACTGCGTTTTAAAAGTGAATACATCAAGCTGGGTTATATGAATGTGCAGATATTTCTCTTCTGCATATATGGCCTTATCGGTTTAATCGCACTCTTATTTTACGGGCTGGCACGCGCTATGCGCCACCTGCGCCTGAAGAATGACATACTGAGCTTTGCTGCCAAGAATATTAAAACACTGGTAGGCCAACACCTGAAACGCAGAGCTGCTATAGATACCATAGAACAGCGCCACTTTTTAGAACTGCCCGATATGCAGGGCGATGGCGTGAGCAGCGTGCGTGTAAACCAGGTACCCAATCCCGGTTACGACGAGGCTATATAGGTTGTGCTACAATGCAGAATGCAGGCACTGTTTCCAGCTGCCGGATAATTGCTTCTTTTATTTCAAACCCATGTTCCAGCAGGGCTTGTGTGGCTTCTGCAGCCAGTTGCTTTGTTATATCATAGGGTGGCTGGTGAAAGAGGTAAAAGCTGCCGCCTTTCTTCAGTAGCTTTTTAATAATACCCAATTCCGTAGCCGGTGCCTTCCACAGGTTGGCTACGTTGAAGGCAAATATTTTGCTGTATGATTCAGGCTTTAGTGTAGCATTGCTCAATGTGCCGGTTATAAAATGTGCCTTGCCATTTGCTACAAAGCTTTCATGCTTAGCTACTGCCTTTGCTATAGCCGTGGCCGACCTGTCTATGGCTGTATAGCTCCCTTTCTTTAATGCCGGCAATAGTAGTGATGCCAGCAATCCCGTACCACAGCCTATTTCCAGCAAGGTATCAGCAGGTTGCACATCCAGCACATCGGCAGCCCATATAAAGCGTTCCGGCATTTTCATATCAGGAAATTTACCTAATGTTTTGCATTCATTTCTCCGGTATATTTATAGTCCCAATAAATTTTTTATGCCCGGACTACCAGAGATATTTCCTGAACTGCATACCCAACGTCTCGATTTGATAGAGATAACTACCCAGCATCTTCAAGACCTGTACTACCTGTTTACCAACCCACAGGTAACGGAGTTTTACCAGGTAATACCCTTGCAGGAACCGGGCGATGCGCAGAAGATAGTAGGCATGCTATCGCAGCGGTTCAAAGATAAAACAGGCATACGCTGGGGCATCGCTCCAAAAGGCGAAAGCCACCTTATAGGCACTATAGGCTACAATACCTTCACCCGCGGCCACCGCAGCACAATAGCCTTTGCGCTGCTACCCGAATATTGGGGCAAGGGCTACATTACAGAAGCAATAGCTGCCATCGTGCAGTTTGGGTTCGATGTACTGAAGGTGAACCGCATTGAGGCCGAGGTATTGCCGGGGAATATGGCCTCGGAAATTGTGCTGCGTAAAAATGGCTTTCACCATGAAGGCCTGCTGCGCCAATGGATGCTGTGGGATGATGCCTATTACGACATCAACATGTACGCATTGCTGAAAGATGATATGAACAATAAGTAAACTGCCACCCGTAGGATGGCAGTTGCAAACAACACTATAATAAACCCCTTTCTATTTATCTTTTATTATCCTTGTTGAAACTCAACATTTGCATTCAATTCTATCTCATCACTTAGCATTGCATTCGGTGTGGATTCTGATATTTTAAAATCAGTACGTTTTATTTTACCGGTTACTTTAAAGCCTGCCACTTGTTTTTTATTCATCGGGTGGGTAACAGTGCCGCGGTGTGTTACATCCAGCACCACAGGTTTTGTTACACCATGCAGCGTCAGGTTGCCATACATTTTGTATTTGTTAGCGCCTGCTTTTTTCAGTGATGTGCTTTGAAAAGTAAGCTTAGGATACTTTTCAGCATCCAGGTAATCAGGCTTTTGCAGGTGTTCATCGCGCATCGTGTTATCGGTGTTGATGGTTTTCACATCTGCGGTCAGTGTCACTTTTGCATCGCTGAAATCAGGCTTGGTAGCTGCCAGGTTTGCATCAAAGTTTTTGAACAGCCCATCTACATCGCTTACGGAAAGGTGGGTGATGGTAAAGCCCAGTTTAGAGTGTGCTTTGTCCAGGTTCCATGTTTGGGCCATTGCTGCCGACGATAACATCGTAGCTGCCATAATTGTCATGATCTTCTTCATACGGTCTTGATTAAAGTTTTATCTCAGACCGCAAAGCTATACATGTAAGTACATGCAACCTTCACCGCTATCCTCCAGGATACCACCCTGTAGCGACTATACGGGTATTTACAAAAAATATTTGGCTATGATATTGCTATGAGTAACAACCCAATAAGTGCCGGCAATGCCTGAACAAAAAAGATGCGCTTACTAGCTGTTGCAGCACCATATATACCTGCCACTGCTATGCATGACAGGAAAAACGTGATGATATGCATACCCCATGCGGCATCCTGTATCAGCAATCCCCACACCAACCCGGCAGCAAGAAAGCCATTATACAACCCTTGATTGGCAGCCAGTGCTTTGGTTGGTGGAAACAGATGGGCAGGCAGGGATTTAAATATTTTAGGCCCACGGCTGGTCCATGCAAACATTTCAAACCACAGGATGTAAAAATGTTCCAGCGCCACCAGTGCAGCTATAATTTTAATGATGATTTCCATATGTCGGTTTTTACATAGGACGCGTTTATAGCACCCTTCAAACATACTAACAAGTTACAATATAATATAGCAAAATGAAGCATAGCTTCAAGCAAAAGGCAAGCACCGTTTAAAGCAAATGTTCATTTTGGTTGAAGCAAAATGAAGCAAATCGAACCACATAACAAACAAACATAACAAACATAACAAACAGTAGATGACAATAGAAAACATAATTCACCAACATCAAAAATTTTGTTTTCTATTTTAGTAATTTTACTTATTTTTGCTATTGTAAAACCACACACATGTTCGAAGCCATACAGCAAACCGCCGCATACATCCGTCAGCACATAACCACTACACCCGCCATCGGTGTAATACTGGGCAGCGGCCTTGGCGGGCTGATAGACAGTGTGGACATATCGGCAGAAATACCCTATGAGGATATTCCTAACTTCCCCGTATCTACCGTAGAAGGCCATGCAGGCAAGCTGGTATTCGGCACGCTGGGCGGCAAGCAGGTGATGATGATGGCCGGCCGTTTTCACTACTACGAAGGCTACACCATGCAGGAAATAACTTTCCCCATCCGCGTAATGAAAGCATTGGGTGTAGAAACCCTGTTCCTGAGCAATGCCGCCGGTGGTATGAACCCCAACTTCAAAGTAGGCGATATCATGCTGATAGACGACCATATCAACCTCTTCCCCACCCACCCGCTTACAGGGCCTAACGATGAGCGCCTCGGCACCCGTTTCCCCGATATGAGCGAGCCTTACGATCATACCCTGCTGGCCAAGGCTAAAGACATAGCCGCCGAGCAAAACCTGCACATACATACCGGCACCTACATAGGCCTGCAAGGCCCTACTTTTGAAACACCGGCCGAATACAAATGGCTGCATGTAATAGGTGGCGATGCCGTGGGCATGAGCACCGTACCTGAAAACATAGTGGCCAAACACAGCGGTATGCGTGTATTTGCCGCCAGCATCATTACCGACCTGGGCATGGCGGAGCAGGTACACAAAGTATCGCACGAAGAAGTACTGGCAGCCGCCAATGCCGCAGCGCCTAAACTGGCAGGCCTCGTAGCTTCGCTTATACACAGAATGTAACTAACTTTGCCACCCTGTTGCTGACCACTCGCGCCACATATCGTATTTTATTAACAGGCATAGCCCTGCTGTGTTGCCATATGGCTATGGGGCAGATACAGCCCCCCGGCGCACCTCCCAACCTGAATAATCCGCAAAACCAGCGCGATAGCAACCAGTTCAAGCAGAGCAATACGACAGAGTGGAAGAATGAAACGGCACGTATCTATTACAGGCAGTTGTATTCCGATAAAGTATATATCCCTGATACCTCTATCCACACATTTCACCGCCGGTTTGTAAACCAGCCCTGGCGCGATATAGGCAATAGCGGCAGTGCCGCCCGCAACCTGCTCTTTACACCCGAAGACCGCACCGGCCCTACCCTTGGCTATCATGTTTTCGACCCATACCGTTTTGATGTAGACAGCCTGAATTACTACAATACCAATCGCGCCTATTCTGTATTCCAGTACCAGTTGGGTGGCAAGCAGGAACAACTGGCAGGCATCATGCATACCCAAAACATCCGTCCCAACTGGAATGTGGTCATAGGCTACCGCAAAATAAACTCGCCGGGCAATTACAACATCCAGCGCACCAACCACGACAATGCCAACCTGAGCACGCACTACCAAAGCAAAAACCTGCACTACGAGCTGTATGGTGGCGTGGTATATAATAAAGAGCAGCAGGATGAGAACGGTGGTATCCTGTACGATTCCCTGCTTACCGACCCCGCATTCAATGACAAGCGCACCCTGCGGGTACGTTTTCAGAACGATGGTTTTGGCAATGTAGGTAATACACGCCGCTCATCGGTTGGCAATACCATGCGCGATTATGCGGTAATGCTGCAACATGGCTATACCTGGGGGCGTATCGATACCGTTTACAATGAAGACAGCACGCGTTTCAGCTTCGAACTTACCCCACGTTTCAGCATCACACACCGTTTTGAAATGAGCGGTGAAAGGCATACCTACAAAGACCTGCGACCTGATTCCCTGCGTTATGTAGATTTTTTCAACCATGGTTTTATAGGCAATGGCAGCGATTCTGTACACAGCAGGCAGGAATGGTTCTTTGTAGATAACCGCTTTGCACTGAATGGCTTTTTAGGCAAACAGAGTAATCAACTGCAATTCAGCGCCGGCCTCGGCAACCGTATCGATAGGTTCAGAACTGCCTATGTAGCCGGTGACGACCGCTATAATATCACCAGCAATTATATCATTGCCTCTCTTAAAAAAGAAGCTCTGCTGGAAGGCAAATGGTTTTATGGCGCCACCCTGCAAAGCTACCTGACGGGCGATGCAGCAGGCAACACAGCCCTGCAGGCCAATGTGGGTAAAGAGATAGGCACACTGGGCAGCATATCGGCAGGTGCATCACAAAACATCAATAATGCACCGTATAACTATACTACTTATTACAACCAGTTCGATACCATCACCCGCAGTTTTGCCAAAGAAAGTGTGACGCAGATATACGGCCTGCTGCAAAGCGACCGGTTGAAATTTACCGCAGGCATCCGCAATTATCTTGTCAACAATTATATATACCTCAACGCACAGCAACTGCCCGACCAGTATGCCACTACCTTCAACCTAACGCAGGTATGGCTGCGCAAGACATTTACATGGCGCATATGGATATTAGATAACGAGATTACCTACCAGCAGCCTACCGCAGGTGCACCCGTTAACATACCACAGTTATTGGGCAGGCATCAGTTGAGCCTGCAAGCCCCCGTATTCAGAAAAGCATTGTGGATAGCTACCGGTGTAGAAGTGCGCTACCACAGCAGCTATACACCTGCAGGGTACAGCCCTTTCTTCAACCGCTTTTATTACCAGAACACCTACACGGTATCGAATACACCGGAGGCCAGTTTCTTCTTCAACTTCAGGATAAAACGCTTCCGCGCCTACCTGATGGCCGACCAATTGCAGCAACTGTTTGGCAACAGCACCGTAATAGCCCCTGGCTACGCCGCTCAAAACTTTATGATACGCTTCGGCTTCCACTGGACGCTCATCAACTAATCCGTTCCATTTACATAGCAGGTTCAGCCATTTGTCATTTATCATGGCAGGTACCAAACCTTTTTCCAGAATAGCCGTCTTATTCCTGTAAATAACCTTGATGAAAAAACTTTTTACATACCTCTTTTTTAGTTGCCTTTCCGTACCAGCCATAGCTGCAGACACCACCAAAGTGCTTTTCATTGGCAATAGCTTTACGGCTACGCACGATGTTCCGCAGATGGTAAAGGGCTTTGCCGATGCAGCAGGATTGCCTATGAAAATCATGTCGCATGCACCGGGTGGCAGTAGTGTGGGCGATGTAAGCCAGGGTACCATGGCACATATGAATAATCCTATCGTGTTCGACCTGATAAGCAGCGACAACTGGAACTACGTAGTATTGCAGGATAACCAGGGCCGCTTTGTAGATGGCGGCGGCAATTTTCCCAATCCCGCACAAAGCAAAGTGATAGATGGCCACATTAAGATACGCGACTCTATGCGGAAGCATAACCCCTGTGCCCGTATGCTGCTGTTTGCGGGCTGGGCGTGGAAGGATGGCTACCCCGGCCTTGGCGATGGCGTAAAGCTGATAAACAACATTTACGAGAATTACTACGTTCTGAATAAAACGGCCAATGAAGTAATAACACCTATTGGCCCGGCATGGCTGCGCGCCAAAGCACAACTGCCCGCCATAGACTTGTGGGGGCCCGATGGTGCCCACCAGTCTGCAGAAGGAAGCTACCTGACGGGAGCCGTGATATTTTCGTCTATCTACCGCATGGATAT
>CAMLKS010000107.1 GCA_946480675.1 uncultured Bacteroidota bacterium | reverse complement strand
CCTGGATATAGCTTATGAATTGTATGAAGCCTACTACAGTCAACATCCATTTACACATGTTTCTAAAAATGTAGTGGACATAAAACAGGTAGTTAACACGAATAAATGCATTATATCGCTGGAAAAAGTAGAGGATAAGTTAATAGTGCATGCAGCGATAGATAATTTGTTGAAAGGCGCATCAGGACAGGCCGTACAGAATATGAACCTTGTATTTGGATTACCGGAAGATGCCGGGTTGAAACTTAAATCGATAGCATTCTAAAAAATATTGAAATGAAATTATTTGATGTATATCCTATCAATGATATAAATATAGTAAAGGGTGAAGGCTCTTATGTATGGGATAATGAAGGAAACAAATACCTTGATTTCTATGGTGGACATGCGGTTATATCCATAGGCCATGCCCATCCGCATTATGTAGATAGAATAACAAAACAAGTATCTGAGATCGGTTTTTATTCTAACTCTATACGTATCCCTATCCAACAGCAATTGGCGGAAAAATTGGGTGAAGTATCGGGCAAAAAAGACTACCAGCTTTTCTTGTGCAATTCCGGAGCAGAAGCCAATGAGAATGCGATGAAGCTAGCTTCTTTCCATACAGGAAGAAAGAAGATCGTAGCTTTCTCTAAATCATTCCATGGCAGGACATCTTTAGCGGTTGCTGCCACGGACAATGCAGCTATTGTAGCGCCGGTAAATGAAACGGATAATATTGTTTTCCTGCCATTCAATGATGTGGCTACCCTGGAGCAGTACTTCGCACATCACGGTAATGAAATAGCAGGTGTGATTACGGAGGGTATACAGGGTGTGGGTGGTATTAATATAGCCACAGCAGAATTTTTGACGGCGATACGTAATCTCTGCAATGCCTCTGGCGCGTTCTACATAGCAGATAGTGTACAGTGTGGCTATGGCCGTAGCGGGCAGTTCTTTTCGCATGACCATGCGGGTGTAAATGCTGATATATATACAATGGCCAAGGGAATGGGTAATGGATTTCCAGTAGCGGGTATAGCCATTGCGCCACATATCAAGCCTAAATATGGAATGCTGGGGACAACATTTGGTGGTAATCACCTGGCATGTGCGGCCGCTATGGCTGTTTTGGAAGTGATGGAACAGGATGGGCTAATGCAACATGCAGCTGAAATGGGTACATACATTATGGAAGGTTTAAAGCAGATAGACGGATTGCGAGATGTGCGTGGACGAGGCTTGATGATAGGGTTTGATGTACCTGAGAGTCACAGCCATCTTAAAAAAGAATTGCTTTGGAAACATCAAATATTCACAGGCGAAGCGAAACCTAATGTTATCAGGTTGTTGCCCGCTTTAAACATTACCAAAACAGATACGGATATACTACTAAATGCCATTAAGGTAGAAATGTTACAAACTGTTCCTGCATAAATCTCAAAAAGATGAAACATTTCACTTCTGTAAAAGATGTGCAAGATATAGATGCTTTAGTAGCACAGGCCTTGCTGTACAAACAACAGCCGGTATTGCACAGCGATCTTGGTGCCGGTAAGCGTATTGGATTATTGTTTATGAATCCCAGCATGCGTACCCGTATCAGCACACAGGTGGCTGCTCGTAACCTGGGTATGGATACGATTGTGTTCAACCTGGATAAAGAGGGCTGGCGGCTGGAGCTCGATGATGATATCGTGATGAACGGAACAAGCGTAGAGCATATCAGGGATGCAGCTCCGGTATTGGGCAGCTATTTCGATATATTATGTGTGCGTACATTCCCGCAGTTGCTGGATAGGGATGCCGATTATAGTGAAGTATTGCTGTCGAAATTGATAGCGTATTCAGGCATACCTATTGTAAGCCTTGAAAGTGCCACATTGCATCCATTGCAGAGCCTGGCAGATGTTATAACAATCAGCGAGCATTGGCAAGAGAAACGGAAACCTAAAGTAGTGCTGAGCTGGGCACCGCACATGAAGCCGCTACCACATTGCGTAGCCAATTCTTTTTCAGAATGGATAAATGGATGGGGTAGTGCGGAATTCGTCATCACGCATCCGAAAGGGTACGAACTGGATGAAAAATATACACATGGCGCATCCATTACCTATGACCAGCAGGCAGCCTTGCAGGAAGCGGATTTTGTGTATGTGAAAAACTGGAGCAGCTATCATAACTATGGAAAGGTATTGAGCGATGGCGATGGATGGATGCTGACACAGAACAGGCTGTCAGTAACGAATAATGCAAAAATTATGCACTGCCTGCCCGTCAGGCGAAATCTTGAGTTATCGGCAGAGGTGCTGGACGGAGCGAATAGTATTGTAACACAGCAAGCTGCTAACCGGGTATGGGCAGCGCAAGCTGTTCTGTCTCAAATTTTAAATCATCAACAATAGAATATGCTTACGGTTGTGAAAGTGGGGGGCAATATAATAGATGATGAAAAGAAACTTGCATCATTCATAGAAGTATTTGCATCTATAGATGGGGATAAGATATTAGTACATGGAGGCGGCAAGATAGCATCAGCCATTGGTGAGCAGCTGGGCTTAGTGTCCAATTATATTGATGGCAGGCGTGTTACCGATGCGGAAACTTTGAAGTTGGTAACTATGGTTTATGCCGGCCTTATTAATAAAAACATAGTAGCCTGCTTACAAACTAAAGGCTGCAATGCTATTGGATTGACAGGTGCAGATGCCAATATGATACATGCGGTAAAGCGGCCGGTAAAAGATGTAGACTATGGTTTTGTGGGCGACGTAAATGAAGCCGGGGTGGCAACGAAGAGTTTGTCGATGCTGCTTAATGCCGGGTTGGTACCCGTTGTAGCGCCGTTAACGCACGATGGAAATGGAACGATGCTGAATACGAATGCAGATACAATAGCTCAGGAATTGGCCAAGGCAATGTGTAAAGTAATGGACGTGCAGCTGGTATATGGCTTTGAAAAAGATGGTGTATTGAAGGATGCAACAGATAATAATAGTGTTATCAATAAAATAACGGTAGCTGATTTCAATCGGTTAAAAAATGATGGTACGATAAACGGAGGCATGCTACCCAAGTTACAAAATGCTTGTGCTGCCATTGAATATGGTGTATCAAAAGTGATCATAGGGAATGCATTGCATTTGCCTGAGTTAATTAACGGAACAGCGGGAACACAGATAGTATGAACATGCAGACGATAGATGAATTATACAGCGAAGCCTTACAGTTGCTGAAGCAATTGATTGCTACGCCATCCTACAGTAAGGAAGAGCAGGGAACAGCTATGCTGTTGCAGAAATTTTTCCAGGCAAAAGGTATTGTTGCGCATCGGTTGATGAATAATCTATGGGCAACAAATTTACACTTTGATAAAGAGAAGCCGACAATCCTGCTTAATTCGCATCACGATACTGTAAAGCCTAATGCAGCATACAGCCTCGATCCATTTTGCCCGATTGAAAAAGAAGGTAAGTTATATGGTTTAGGTAGCAATGATGCGGGTGGTTGCCTGGTGTCGCTTATCGCCACATTTTTACACTTCTATTCTCAAGCGGACCTGAAATATAATATTGTAATAGCAGCTACTGCTGAGGAAGAAATATCAGGCGCTAATGGTATAGCCGCCTTATTACCACAGTTAGGTGAGATAGCTTTTGGAGTAGTGGGTGAGCCTACCGAAATGCATATGGCTATTGCCGAAAAAGGCTTGGTAGTTTTAGACTGTGAGGTTAAAGGCGCTTCCGGCCATGCAGCAAGGGAGGAAGGGGATAATGCTATTTATAAAGCATTGCAGGATATTGAGTGGTTCAAAGAGTCTCAATTTGAAAAAGTATCAGAAATGTTGGGAGCTGTGAAAATGTCGGTAACGATGCTACAGGCAGGTACACAGCATAATGTAGTGCCGGCCTTCTGCAAATTTACCGTAGATGTGAGGGTGAATGACTGCTATACGAATGAAGATGTTGTAGCTATTGTACAGCAAAATGTGCAGTGTGAAGTTGTGCCACGGAGCTTGCGTTTAAGGCCAACTGTTATTGATATAAAACATCCGATAGTGCAAGCGGGTATTGCACTTGGCAGAAATTATTTTGGTTCCGCCACCTTATCGGATAAAGTGTTTATGCATTTCCCAACAGTGAAGATAGGGCCCGGCGATTCTGCCCGTAGCCATACTGCAGATGAATATATCCATCTGCACGAGATCAGGGAAGGTATTGCATTATATATAGATCTGCTAAAATCAGTTGTATGAAAATCTGGCAAAAAGAAGGTTCAACCGTAACGCAACAAATAGATGCATTCACCGTTGGCAGAGATAGGGAGTTTGATATGTTGCTGGCTCCTTATGATGTGCAAGGCTCGATAGCACATGTTACAATGCTGCATCATGTGGGTTTGTTAAATGACGAAGATTTTAGCAAGATAAAGCCTGCACTGGAACAATTATATGCCGAGATACTTGCAGGCTGTTTTGCAATAGATAATAGCTGCGAGGATATTCATTCCCAAATAGAATGGATGCTGATACAACGCATTGGTGAGGCGGGTAAAAAGATACATAGCGGCAGGAGCCGTAATGACCAGGTGGCTGTGGATATAAAATTGTATCTAAAAGCAGAACTGCAAGAAGTGAAAGGCTTGACCTTATCATTGTTTGATAAGCTGTTGTCTTTAAGTGAACAACATAAGGACAAGCTTATGCCGGGATATACCCATATGCAGGTAGCGATGCCTTCGTCTTTCGGCCTGTGGTTTGCAGCCTATGCAGAGAGCCTTGTAGATGATATGGATATGCTGATGACGGCTTTTCGTATGGTCGATAAGAATCCATTGGGTAGTGGTGCAGGGTATGGGTCATCGTTTGCTTTAGACAGGCAATTGACAACAGATTTGCTTGGCTTTAGCAGTATGCACTACAATAGTATATATGCACAGATGAGCAGGGGGAAAACAGAAAAAATAGTCGCACAGGCTATCAGCGGCATTGCTGCAACCCTATCGCGTTTCAGCATGGATGTATGCTTATATAACGGCCAGAATTTTGGTTTTGTAAGTTTTCCCTCGCATATGACTACAGGTAGTAGTATTATGCCTCATAAAAAGAACCCGGATGTATTTGAACTGGTGCGTGGCAAGTGCAACCGGTTGCAATCAATACCCAATGAATTAGCCTTATTGATGAATAACCTGCCATCGGGTTATCATAGGGAAATGCAGCTTACCAAAGAGATATTATTCCCCGGCATTGAGACATTGAAGTCATGTTTGTCTATTGTGCAGACGATGCTGCAAGAAATAGAAGTACATGATAATTTATTGGATGACGAACGGTATCGGTACATATTTACTGTGGAGCAATTAAATGATATGGTGAATAGTGGAGTGGCGTTTCGGGATGCATACCGACAGGTGGGTATAGAAGTTGAAAATGGTAGCTTTTCTTATAGCGGAAAACAACTGCATCATATACATGCAGGTAGCATAGGTAATTTGTGTAATGACGAAATAAGAAAAGAAATGAACAAAATAATAGCAGGGTAATGGTGCATAATTTTTGTTTTAAGTTAATTATTGTCATGGTATTTTAACTCTCAGGTTATAAGGTCTACCTTACACATAGGACAGTTTTTTTGAGTTATACTCGTTTAGTCAGCATAACGTAAAACTTGCATATTTATATTGATATTTGGATAGGTTGGTAATACCTTTATACTGCGTTTAGATCACCGAGGCACAGATTGTTTTCAGCTAACCGGCAGCCTATGAAACTATATAAACATGCCCTGATTCTTGTCGGCCTATTGCTATGCTCATTGTTAGCGGGGAATGTACTCTTTGCCCAATGTTCAAACTGGTCGGCGAAAGCTACAGTTACTGCATCTTCTACTTGTGCAGCTAATGCCAGCTTTACTGTTACTTTGTCCGGTCCCGATGTAGGCAATCTGTCTAACATCCAGTATGGCATCCCGTTAGGTCCTGATGGTTTTTCTGTCCCTTTGAATAATTCCGCCACATTCAATAATATCCCGTCGGGTATTTACCAGGTGGCTGTGGTAGCTACATGTGGCGGGGCATTGGTAGGTAAAAATACTACTATCCATGTGCCCGGGGCTTATGATTTCCCATCTTTAATTGTGAACACCAACAAAAATTCATTGAACTGCGGTGCTTATGGTGTGATAGGTGTTTCAGTTATCAGTGGAAGAGCCCCATTCACTATTAATATGACAAGCTCCCCTACCGGTTATTCAGGTCCTAAAACATTTACCACAAGCTCCTCTGCATCTTCTGTAGATAATCTACCTCCCGGTACCTATACTTTTCAAGTAGTGGATGCATGCGGCAATGGTACACCGCCTGCATCAGCAACAGTTAATAGTTTAACTATCCCTACTTTGAATCTTGTTGTCCCCATAGCCACTTCTTGCAGTACAGTGAGCATTCCCAAGCCATATATAGAAACCAATGTGAGTGGCTGGATGAATTACTTTAACGACGGCCTTTATAAAGCTACAGCCCAGATAAGTGGTGGTGTATCAGGAGTAACGGCACAAGAAGGCTTGAACAATGCTCCGTTTAATATTTCATTATCACCGGGAAAAACGATTAAAGATTGTTACGGACAAACGGTAAATTATATTATTACCCCGCCTTGCGGAACTAATTTTACCGTTAGCCAAACTATTCCTCATCCGCAAGTCACAGCTTCCATCAGTCAGGATTGTAATGTTGATTTTACAGCAGTTCTTAGTTTTAGTTCCCTGGTTTGTTTCCCAATTACTTATTCGGTGCGTAACACAGGCACCGGTACTTCTTATGGGCCTTATTCTACATCGGGTGTTACTGGTAACATACCTGTAAGTTTGCCATTGGGTAATTACACCATTAGTTTTACAACGGGCGATGGCTATACAGGCAGCGGCATCATGTCTGCAGCTCCCATCGTCGGGGTGCCATACAAAGTGTCTGTACTAACGGCGGCATCCGGCCTGCATAACTACATTGAAGGGTTTGAGTTTACAACAACATCACCTTCCAACTATCGCACAGTAGAGCTTTTCAACGGCCCTGCAGGTTATTCTTTTTTAGGCGGCTGGACGGGCGGCTATAGGTACCTTGTTAACAACAACCAGACGCCTATACTTCCCAATACATTGAAGTTTCCCGCAGGTACCTATGTATGGAAGATAACCGATCAGTGTGGTACTTATTATTTGCCTATAACCGTTGGGGCACAACATTTATACCAATATACAGTATTAGCCCCCACGCTTACACAAACATGTAGCGGGTTGTCTGTTTTGCCTGCAGGCTCTGCCACCAGCAATGGCAATAGTGTGCCGATAAAATATGCAGTATTAAAGGATGGCTATCCTATGTACGATTTTACCGGTACATGGCCACAATATCCCAGCGGTACTCCTTTTACAATATTGGGGCCAGGTACTTATACGATTGTGCCGGCAAGCACAGCACCGAATGTTGTGTATGTTCCCCCCTATCCTAATGCATACACTCAATCCTATACATTTACGCATACACTTTCTCCTATGATGGTAGATATCAACCAATCGCAAGGGTATATATGTGCCGGTGGTAGCAGTGGGCAGGGGCAGATATTTGTAACAGGGAAGGATGGCATGCCTTACCGGCGCAGTGGGTTGCGATATAACTATTACCTGGCTGCAAAGGGAAACGGAGCGAGCGGTCCGTACATAGCAAGCAATAGCAGCGGTACTTTTTCCGGCTTTGGGGGCAATGCGAATGATGAA
>CAMLKS010000106.1 GCA_946480675.1 uncultured Bacteroidota bacterium | reverse complement strand
GATACAGTTTTTTATTTTATTAAACCAAAAATTATTTAGATATTTGTCTAAATAACTAAACGAAATGGATAAGTTATTCAAAGCACTGAACGACCAGACCCGCCGGGATATACTGGAACTGCTGAAAGAAAGAGATATGACAGCAGGGGATATAGCCGACCACTTCAACATATCGAAACCCAGCATATCGCACCACCTGGATATACTGAAACAGGCAGAACTGGTGACCGCAGAAAAACAGGGCCAGTTCATCAACTATTCGCTGAACACGACCGTAGTAGGTGAATTTCTGAAATGGGCTATGCAGCTAAAACCATTAGCTAAGAAAACTAAAACTACAGAAGATGGGAAACGCTCGTTTATTTAAACATATAGCCGTGAGCATAGTGATACTGCTGCCGCTGGTGTACCTGTGGATAGTGTGGAATGATATAGCGGATACGGTGCCGATGCATTATAACATACACGGAGAAATAGATCGTTATGGAGATAAAGCTGAAATGCTGACTGCCATACTTACATTGACAGGTGTGAACCTGGGCACTTACCTGTTGATGGTGAACATACATAAAATAGACCCGAAACGTGCCCGGAGTGGCCATAAAGGCTCTATGGAAAAACTGGCATTGGGGGTAAGCCTGTTCCTTACAGCACTCACCTCAGTCATCATAGCAGATGCCAAAGCAGGCGGTGGCAACATAGGCGAGAAAGCAATTATACCCTTGGTAGGTTTATTGCTGGCCTTCATAGGCAATTATATGCATAACCTGAAGCCCAACTATTTTGCAGGCATACGCACACCATGGACACTGCATGATGAAGATAACTGGAAGCAAACCCATCAACTGGCCAGCCATGTGTGGTTTGGCGGCGGGCTTACAATATTCATTCTGGCATTGGTGTGCAAGCCGGAGGTAACTGCCATTGTTATGATGTGTATCGTGGCGCTGATGGTAGCGATACCTATATCGTACTCTTTTATTTTATTCAAAAAAGCTAAAAATCAAAACCAATAAATCATGAGATTATTCACAATGATACTGACAATGGCTATAGGTGTAAACGCACATGCACAAAGCCCGCTGGTGGGTGCCTGGGAAGGTAGTATGAATGTGGGGCAGGAGTTGAGGCTGGTGTTTCGCATACAGGAAGCCAATGGCAAACTGAGCGGAACCATGGATAGTCCCGACCAGAATGTGACCGGCGTACCGGTATCGAGTGTTACTGCTACTGCCGATAGCGTATTTATTGACATGAGTAACATAGGCATCACTTATGCCGGGAAGTACGATAATACTGCCATAGCAGGTGTGTTTAAGCAAAGTGGTATGAGCCTGCCGCTGGAGCTGAAAAAAACAGCTACGCCTACGGAGATCGTAAAGCCGCAAACGCCGAAGCCGCCATTTACATACACCAGTGAAGATGTTACCTTCGCCAATGCAGGTAAAAGCATCAGCTATGGTGCTACCATTACCGTACCTAAGGTTGATAAAAAATACCCTGCAATACTACTGGTAACCGGCTCCGGCCCGCAGAACAGGGATGAAGAGATAATGGGGCATAAGCCATTTGCGGTGATAGCAGACTATCTTACTAACCGCGGGTATGTAGTGCTGCGCGTAGATGACCGTGGTGTGGGACAAACAACAGGCGACCGCAGCAATGCTACAACGGCAGACTTTGCAAAAGACGCCGGTGCGGCGATAGACTACCTGAAAACACGTAAAGAAGTAGATGTAAAACGCATAGGTATATTAGGGCATAGCGAAGGTGGCATGATAGCACCTATGGTAGCCAGCGAACGGAAGGATATCAACTTCATCGTATTGCTGGCAGGGCCAGGTGTAAAGATAACAGAGCTGATGGAAGACCAGAATGCGGCTGTATTGAAAAGCGGTGGGCTGGATGAGGCTGTAGTGAATGATTACATAAAGCTATACCGCAGTGTAGAGCAGGTAATTATTACTGCTAACAGCACGCAGGAAGCACGCAATAGGATGCAGCAAGCGTTAGGTGTGTGGCAGAAGGCGGTACCTAAAACATCGCAGGAGGCAGTGGGTATTGTAGATGAAAAAGCAGCCCAACAGATGGTGGATGAATTTGCGAAGGTGTATGAGAATAAGTGGTATAACTATTTTATGAAAGCAGACCCGACGCCATACCTGCAAAAGCTATCGTGCAAGGTGCTGGCACTGAATGGAGAGAAGGATATACAAGTGCTATCGAAACCCAACCTGGAAGGCATACGCAAAGCACTGGGAAAGAGTAAGAGCAAGAAATGGGAAACGGAAGAACTGCCCGGTTTGAACCACCTGTTCCAAACATGTAAAACATGTACAGCGCAGGAATATGCGCAACTGGATGAAACGATATCGCCCGCTGTGCTGATAATGGTGGGGGATTGGCTGGATAAAGAAGTGAAGTGATTAAATAAATAAGGGGCTTTATAGCCCCTTATTTATTTTGCTATGGTAGTGTTTCTTTCTACTTTTTACGATAAACGGTTATGGGCATAGTTACAGCAACACCCGCACCAAGTTTGCCATAAAAAACGGGTTTATCGGCGATTTAAAAGAAATATCATCTGCCGGGTTTTCTCAACTGCATTGAAAGCATAGCCATAGTTGAACGCCGGGCGAATAGCGATGGACTGGCTAAACACAAAAAGAGGCAATAGCCAGAACGTGCAACTGACTATTGCCCTTGTTATGATATTGTTTACGTGCATTAGATTATGATATAAAAGCAAAGATATTTTTATTATTTTCATGAATTACGAATATGTAACGTGTCAACCATTATGAAAACTACATTCAATATTGCTCTATGGCATTCCTTACTTTATGCATTTCATGCAAGAAAAAAGCACCTATAATAAAACCAGTGCCTGCCAGTCCAACTAATGAGGAGAGAATAGTTGGGAAATGGAAAATAACGCACACAGCGTTTGATGATAATAAAAATGAAAAGCTGGATGCTGCTGAGTTAAAAGCAGAAGATCCCAGTTTGACCAACCTTGTAACTTTCGAAACAAATGGTTTGGGTACCGTAGAAGATTTGGCATGGATAGATCATGCAACTTTCAATTGGAAATTTTTAGAAGATAATATTATCACTGTTGAAATACCCAAATTAGACATGGTTACATCCAGAATAGATTCCATTACAAACACGGACATGGTTATTATGGACAGGATTGATGATCCAGATAAAACATGGACTGTCTACAAAAAGCAAAACTAACTAAGTTTATACTTCTGCTTTCTCTTTTTCTACTGCTGTGTATAGTTTGTAGTATTCGCCACGCTGTTGCAGCAGGGCAGCATGGTTGCCGCGCTCTATTATCTGGCCTTTGTCCATTACGATGATCTCATCGGCCTTGCGGATGGTGCTGAGGCGATGGGCTATCACTATAGAAGTACGGCCCTTTATCATGGTGTCGATAGCGCGTTGTATCAGTTGTTCGCTTTCGCTGTCTACAGATGAGGTGGCTTCGTCGAGTATCAGGATAGATGGGTTGTAGAGTAAGGCGCGTGCAAATGATAGCAATTGCCTTTGTCCTTGCGATAAAGTATTGCCACGCTCCATCACATCGAAATAATAATTGCCCGGCAGGCGCATGATGAAATCGTGAATTCCGAGGAGCTTGCATACTTCTTCTACTTTAGAGAGGGGTATCTCGCTATTGCGCAGGGTGATGTTATCGTATATGGTTCCTGAGAAGAGGAATACATCCTGCAACACAATGCCTATATGTTCGCGCAGGGAATAGATATCATATGCCTGCAAGTCTTTATCGTCTATCAGTATCTGTCCGCCTTCTATTTCGTACAGGCGGTTCAGTATGCTGATGATAGATGTTTTACCGGCACCGGTATGGCCTACTACAGCCATTGTTTTGCCAGCGGGTATTTCAAAGGTAATACCTTTCAGCACGGGCACACCCGGCTTATAGCTGAAGCGCACGTCCTGAAAATTCACTTTGCCTTTTATGCCATCTGCCGAAGCGGTGCCATTGCCCGCCAGGTGCTCTTCGCTATCCAGCACGGTAAATACCCGCTCGCCGGCTATCATACCCATCTGTAATACATTGAACTTATCGGCCATCATGCGCAGCGGACGGAACAATAAGTTAAGGTACATAACGAATGCGATGACCACGCCGGGAGTTACATCATAGTCCAGCATCTGCACTGCACCATACCATACCAGCAAACCCATAGACATGGCCAGTATTATTTCCACTATAGGAAAGAAAACCGAGTAGGCGAATATGGCTTTGATATTCGCATCGCGGTGTTCTTTATTGATGTTCTTGAATTTATCCATCTCTCTGCGTTCGGCAGCGAAAGCCTGTACCAGATACATACCTACTATATGCTCCTGCACAAAAGCATTGAGGGCAGCTACAGCATTGCGCACGCGCTGGAAAGATTTATTGACACTTTCTTTGAAGTAGTAAGTAGCTATTATCAACAGCGGGAAAGGTGCTAGGCATATGAGTGTCAGTTTCCAATCGGTGATGAACATGATAGTCATGATGGCTATTATCGTCAGTACATCGGCAAAAATAGAAATGATACCTTCGGAGAATACATCGTTTACCGATTCAATATCGTTAATGGTGCGTGTAGTAAGTGTGCCGATTGGGGTGCGGTCGTAGTAACCGATATTCTGAAACAGTATCTTTTTAAATACCGATTTGCGCATATCATTTACCACCGTTTGCCCCAGCCAGCTGATGCGGTACATAAACCAGAAGCGTAACAGGTTTTCTATTATCAGTATGCCCAACTGTGTCACGCTGATCCATATGAGCCCTTCCAGCAGGCGGCCGTTGATATATTTATCAACCGATACCTGTATCAGATATGGCCTTAATGGCGATAGCGCCGCTAAGGTTACCGACATGATAAGGGTAAAGTACAGTGTGCCCTTATATGGCTTCGCAAATGAAAATATGCGACGTAACAATGCGGTGTCAAATATCTTTTTCGCTTCGCTGGCCATGCTGTCTTATGCCTCTTCTTTAAAACTCATTAAGTATGCTTTGATGAAATCGTCTATCTCACCATCCATTACCGGCTGCACATTACCCACTTCAAAATCGGTACGATGGTCTTTTATCATCTTGTAAGGATGGAATACATAAGACCGTATCTGTGAGCCCCATTCTATTTTTTTCTTATTGCTGTTGGCTGCATTCTTCAGCTCTTCGCGTTTGCGCAGCTCTTCTTCATACAGGCGGCTTTTCAGCATCGTCAATGCCTTTTCACGGTTCTCTCCCTGTGTACGTGCCTGCTGGCATTCTACGATGATGCCCGATGGCATGTGTTTCAGGCGTACGGCTGTTTCCACCTTGTTCACGTTCTGTCCGCCCTTACCGCCGGCGCGATAAAATTCCCATTCCAGGTCGGCAGGGTTCACACTTATTTCGATGCTGTCATCTATAAGGGGGTATACGAATACCGAAGCGAAAGAAGTATGCCTGCGGGCATTGCTATCGAAAGGGGAGATGCGCACCAAACGGTGTACGCCGCTTTCCGCCTTCAGCAAGCCGTAGGAAAACTCACCATCAAACTCTATGGTTGCCTGCTTGATGCCCGCACCATCACCATACTGCACATCTATTTCAGAAACCTTCCAGCCTTGCTTTTCGCCATACATGCGGTACATGCGCAGCAGCATTTCAGCCCAGTCCTGGCTTTCGGTACCACCTGCGCCGCTGTTTATAACCATTACGGCATGCATTTCATCTTCCGGCTCGTTGAGGGTCGATTTAAACTCTAACTCATCGAGTGTTTTCACTGCTTTATCGTAAGCCTCCCTTACCTCTTCTTCCTGTGCCTCGCCTTCCTTCCAGAAATCGAACAGGATAGCAAAATCTTCTACAGCCGTATTGGCCTGTTCATATAGGTCTACCCAGAACTTATTGATCTTTATTTCTTTCAGAATGCCGGTGGCACGTGCGTTATCATCCCAGAAACCCGGGGCAAGGCTCATCTGGCGGTCATTCTCTATCTTGGCGTTTCGATCTTCTACTCGTAAGAAGCGATACAGGTGCTGCACCCTATCGCGCATTTCTTTCAGGTATTCCTGCGTCATATCGGGTGCAAAGGTAAGGATTACTGCCCCTATTTCATTTGTACGGTTTCTTCCAGTTCTTTGAAGCTGATAATGGATTTCAGGTTGTAATTATACAGCGGCCACGACTGCACAAAGGTCTCTACATCCAGCCCACGCTCTTTTACGGCCTCATACAAACCCAGCTGCCTGGCGTTTGCTTTCGCCATTTCACCTTCTTTTTTGATCCATATCAGCTCACCTTCAAAAAGCAGTTTTTCTTCGGGGAAATAGAAAACAGCAAAATCGTAAGCGTGCGATGACTTATTGCCTATCAGGTGTATCTGCATGCTGTATGCACCATCGGTTATTTCTTTTTTATCGGTATATAATTCTGTTTTTAGGGCTTTAGGTTGTAGCTGCAGGCTATCGGGCTTCATGGTGTGCGGGTTGGCGGCTATGAACTGCAGGTAGTGCAGATTGCTATCTTGTGACAGGATGATGGCTCCCTCGTGAATAAAGCCGCGTACACCGCCCAGGTAGTGCGGATGGTGGTGGCTGTATGCAAAATACCGGATAGGCTTGCCGGGGAATAACTTATGTGCCTCTGCAATGATGCGCGTGCCATTTTCGCTATTAAGCGGTGCTTCAATTACCACGAGAAAATCTTTGAAATTGACTACAAGCGTTCGTGAATCTGTGTGCTTGTTGTGTATGAAGCCGATATGGTCGTTGTAGCGTTCGCTTTGAACTTGTATCGTGTCTTCTTTTTCTTCTTGTATAGCGTACTCGGCAGGTGCAGGCTGTGTGGGTGGTGCTGTATGTATCAGGGTAGGGGATGAAATAAGGGTGCGTTCGCTGATATGGCGGTTGTAGGAAGTAACACGGATGTCGTTTGGTACGGCTATTTCGCCTAAGGTTGTATGGCTGTTGTAAATAAACACCCGCGTAATATCGCCAAAGAGATAGTGCGGATACTGAACCGTAATGCTATCAATAAGGTTTTCTGCATTGATAAAAATAGTGGTCTTGTTTTCGCCAATGGGTAGTGTATATGCTGTTTGCTTATTGTGCTTCTTCATAGTAAGCTTATCCTTGTGCTGCAGGTAGTAGTGCAATAGCAATATGGGAGAGTAGCGTGCTGATTGAAATACATATTCATCCAACTCCTGGCGGCTGATGGTTTGGGGTTTATCGTAACCGAAATCGGTTATCAATAATTGCGAAGGGGTGTATTGTGCAGCTGCATGAAATACCATGTTTTGTTTCTGGCTGATGATGCTATCTTTTTTAAGAAAGAAGGTATCGGATACATAGCAAATGCCTGAAGGGTTGCGGTTGTAGGTGAGCCAGGGCCTGGCTGTGTGTGCAAACAATTGGCTGCTATCCTGTACTGCAAATTGCAAGGTTGCATTTGAAGGTGCGGCGTAGCGTTTGTAAGCCTGTGTCAATGCATCTTTTGCAGATGCCTGAAGCGTAACGAGACAGATAAACAGGAGTAATCTATAGTGCATATGTAATGAAGGTTTGATAAGAGGAAGACATGGGAGATGCGTGCAACGTTAGCAATGGGTTGTTAATTAATCTATAATATAGTGTAATGGGTTTAATGTAATTTCCTGTTACGCCTCCTAAAATGATGAGGTACGATTTTAGTATTCGTATGCAGATATGCAACGCCTGCGGAAAATAGCAGAGGTTCCCCTGCAAGCC
>CAMLKS010000105.1 GCA_946480675.1 uncultured Bacteroidota bacterium | reverse complement strand
ATCGATTTTACAGCTCCTTCATAAGTTTCACCGATCTCCGGAACGGCAACTATTCCTTTTATCCAGGTCATTGCCTTATCAATGCTTTCCTTGTTGGCGGAGAAGACCTTCACAATACCTTTATTGTTTTCTTCTTCGATATTGATGGTAGCCCCGGTCTCTCTCTGTATCTCCTGGATGATCTTTCCGCCCGGTCCGATCACGGCACCGATGAATTCGCTTTCAATGATCAGCTGCTCAATGCGTGGCGCATGCGGCTTAAGATCGTCACGATGTTTCGGTAATGCCTCATACATAGCGTCAAGGATGTGCAGCCTGCCGCGTTTGGCTTGCTCCAGCGCCTGGCGCATTACATCCATGCTAAGGCCGTCTACTTTAATATCCATCTGGATACCGCAGATACCATCACGTGTACCGGTTACCTTAAAGTCCATATCGCCCAGGTGGTCTTCATCGCCCAGGATATCGGTAAGGATGGCAAATTTGCCATCGGCACCGGATATAAGGCCCATTGCCACACCACTTACGTGTTTAGGCAGCGGTACACCCGCATCCATCAGCGCCATAGAACCAGCACATACGGTAGCCATAGACGATGAACCGTTCGACTCCAGTATGTCAGATACTATACGTGTAGTATAAGGCCATGATTCGCCTTTAGGCATCATTTGCTCCAGAGAGCGTTTTGCCAGGTTACCGTGACCTACCTCACGGCGGCCGGGGCCACGCATCATCTTCACCTCACCCGTAGAGAACGGTGGAAAGTTGTAGTGCAGTATGAACTTTGAATAGTCGGAAGTAGCAGCGCTTTCTATCAGCAGCTCATCTTCTTTCGTACCCAGTGTTACAGTAGTTAATGATTGTGTTTCACCGCGGGTAAACAATGCAGAACCGTGCGGAGAAGGCAGGATATCTGTTTCCAGCGTCAGCACACGTACTTCATCCAGGCTGCGGCCATCCAGACGTGTACGGTCGTTCAGCATCATATGGCGTATGATCTCTTTTTCCAGGTCGTGGAAGATATCACCTATCAGCGCCAGGTCTTGAGATTTCACCGGCTCAGCATAGCCCGGTACAGAGAAGGTACCATCTTCATTGGCAGTAATGCTGGATTCAAAATCTTTGCGAATGGTTTTGAAAGCATCACCACGCTCATGCTTGCCCAATGCGCTTTTAGCTACGCTCAGGATACCTGCAGAAGCAAATGTTTCGATATGTTTCGCAAAATCGGCATTGGTATATGGTGCTTCGTAAGCACGTTTTTCAGTTATGCCTTTTTTATCACGCAGTTCTGCCTGCGCTTTAATTTGCTGGCGGATAGCAGCATGCGCCAGTTCCAATGCTTTTACCACATCGGCTTCCTGGCATTCTTTAGCTTCGCCTTCCACCATCATGATATTCATTTCGGTAGCGGCGATGATAAAGTCCATATCCGCATCTTTCAGCTGGCTGCGGTACGGGTTGATAACGTATTCGCCATTGATGCGTGCTACACGCACTTCAGAAATGATTTCCTGTATAGGCACATCAGATACGGCCAGTGCTGCAGATGCAGCCAGGCAGGCCAGTGAATCCGGCATTACTTCAGGGTCGCTTGATATCAGCGTTACCAGTACCTGTACATCGCACAGGTAATCATCCGGGAACAACGGGCGCAGGGCGCGATCTATCAGGCGGGAAATCAGCACTTCATAATCGCTCAGGCGGCCTTCACGTTTGAAGAAAGAACCGGGGATACGGCCGGCAGATGCAAATTTCTCCTGGTAATCTACCGTAAGCGGGAAAAATGACTGTCCGGGTTTCGGTTCAGGGTTGGCCACAACAGTAGCCAGCAGCATAGCATTACCCATACGTACTACTACCGATCCATCGGCCTGGCGGGCCATTTTGCCCGTTTCTATGCTTATCTCACGTCCGTCATCCATTTTAAAGGACACGGAAATGGGCGTTGGAATCATAATAAAAAATTAAATGTGTTTAAAAAAAACTATTCCCAACCACCGGGTTGGGAATAGTGTAACGAGATAAATTATTTGCGGAGGCCCAGCTTTTCGATCAGCGCACGGTAACCGTTCAGGTCTGTGCGGCTCATGTATTGCAACAGGCGCTTGCGGCGACCTACCATTATCATCAGGCCACGTTGGCTAGAGAAATCTTTTTTGTTGGTTTTCAGGTGATTTGAAATATGGTTGATACGCTCTGTAAGCGTTGCTACTTGTGCTTCTGTAGAGCCTGTATTAGTTTCTTTGCCACCAAAGGTTTTAAAAATGTTTGCCTTTTTTTCAGCTGTTAAATGAGACATTGCATCAAATTTTTGTATATAACGACACTTTTTCGGACTGCAAAGATATGGAAAAATATTTATGATTTATGACCGGAGCCAAATGTTTTTTCATTCATATGGTTTCGCAAGCGTTCAATCACCTCTAAACAATCTTTATATATTAAAAAAATAACGCATAACCCCTATCCTATATCCTTAATTACGAAAGTCGCGCGCTGTTAAGTACTTTTGCAGCCAAAATTACCACATAAATGACTCTTGCGGCACAAATAAGGCAGGCTACGGAACAGGCACTACAGTTTTTATTTCCGGGAACAGAGATAAACCCAACGATGATAACCGTAAACCAGACAAAACCTGAGTTTACCGGCGATTATACCGTGGTTTTGTTCCCTTTTGTAAAGCTGCTGCGCCAAAAGCCTGACGAGCTGGGCAAAACACTGGGCGAATACCTGGTGCAAAATGTGCCGCTGTTTTCCGGCTACGCCATTGTAAGTGGTTTTCTGAACCTGAGCATAAAAGACGAATATTGGGCCAATTTTCTGGCGCAGGAGTATAATAATGAACAATTTGGCCTGAAAGCGCCGCAAAATAAAAAGGTGATGGTGGAATACTCATCACCCAACACCAATAAGCCACTGCACTTTGGCCATATGCGCAATATCTTTTTGGGATATGCCATGGCAGATATATTGAAAGCAAACGGTTACGATGTAATAAAAGCCAACCTGATAAATGACCGCGGCATCCACATTTGCAAATCGATGATAGCCTGGATGCGCTATGGTAATGGCGCTACCCCGGAAACTACAGGCATAAAAGGCGACCACCTAGTGGGCGATTATTATGTGCGCTTTAATGATGCTTATAAACAGGAAGTGGCTGAACTGGTAGCAAAGGGGATGGACGAGACGACTGCTGAAAAAGACGCACCCATTATGAAAGAAGCGCAGGAACTGCTGCGCAAATGGGAGGCGGGTGACAAAGAAACATATGCCCTGTGGGAGCAGATGAACAATTGGGTGTATGAGGGCTTCAAAGTGAGCTATAAAAGGCTGGGCGTAGACTTCGACAAATGGTATTATGAAAGCAATACCTACCTGCTGGGCAAAAGCCTGGTAGAAGAAGGGCTGAAAAAAGGTGTGCTGTTTAAAAAAGAGGACGGCAGCGTATGGATAGACCTTACTGCCGATGGGCTGGACCAAAAGCTACTGCTACGCAGCGACGGCACATCGGTATATATGACGCAAGACCTGGGTACAGCACAACTAAAGTACAACGACTTCAACGGGCTGCACCAATCTATCTATGTGATAGGCGATGAACAAAATTACCATATGCAGGTATTGAAACTGATACTGCAAAAGCTGGGTGAACCTTGTGCCGATGGTGTATTCCACTTATCGTACGGTATGGTGGAACTGCCCAGCGGCCGTATGAAAAGTCGTGAAGGCACTGTGGTTGATGCCGATGATATGATGGACGAGATGATTGACATGTCTCGCCAGCAAACGGAAGAGGCGGGTAAGACAGAAGGCTTTTCACAAGAGGAACTGGCTGCACTGTATGAAACTATAGGCATGGGTGCATTGAAGTTTTACCTGCTGCGCGTAGACCCTAAGAAGAAAATGATTTTTAACCCGAAGGAGTCGATAGACCTGCACGGTTTTACAGCTACTTTTATACAATATGCACACGCGCGCATCTGCTCTATACTGCGTAAGGAAAGCCTGCCGCTGCTGCCGGAAAAAGACACCTTCCGTTCCTTTGCACTGACACAGGACATCACCCCTGCGGAAAAGAAACTGCTGGTATCGCTGGAGCAATACCCTACTATACTGGAAAGCGCAGCAGATGAATACAACCCGTCGCTGATATGTAACTACTGCTTTGCATTGGCACAACAGTTCAATTCTTTCTACGATGAGCACAGCATATCGAAGGCAGAGAATGAAGAGAAAAAACAACTGCGCCTGATGCTGATAGTAATGACCGCGCAAACACTGCGCAATGCCATGAAGTTGCTGGGCATTCGCTTGCCTGAGAAAATGTAATTTGATTTTATAAGTTTAAAAAGGCTTGCAGGTTGCAGGCCTTTTTTAATTGCTTCTAAGGCTGGCTTCTGTTTTTACAGCACGCAGGGCAGGATACCATGAGGCTAGCAAGCCTACCAATACTACCGTCACTATTATCAGCAATGCATCTAAAGGTTGTAGCCTTACGGGGTAGGCTTCTATTATCCATGAACCCTGCATTTTTATCCATTGAAACTGCTGCTGGCCCAGGCATATCAATATGCCAAGCACTAAGCCCGTCAGCCCACCTACCAGCGACCATAAAATACCTTCGGCCATAAATATATTGCGTACTGTAGCACCTTCCGCACCCATTGCTTTCAGTATGGCCATATCCTTTTGCTTTTCCATTACAAGTAAAGAGAGCGCTCCCACCATGTTGAATGAGGCTATGAGCAATACCATCAGCAAAATGGCGAATATGGCCCACTTCTCGCTGCGCATCACCATGTACAGCGTTTTATTCTGCTCGTAGCGGGTTTCTACTTTATATGTGTTACCCAGCTTTTCTTGTAGTTGTTTTTTTACATCGTCAGCATCTGCACCTTGTTCCAGGCTCAGTTCAATAGAAGAGTATTTACCCGGCGTATTGAAAAGCGACTGCACTACCGGCATATCTGCCAATATATACTTATCATCAAAATCCTCCTGCACACGAAAAGCGCCATCGGCACGTACCCTTACCGACTGGAAAGCATTGGTAGGGTTCAGCGCCATATTTTCCGTTTCCGCATTGGGGTAGTAGAGCATTACACTGCTGAAGGCATTTTCTACATCCAGGCCCAGGTCTATCAATAGCTGCGCACCAAAAATGCCAGTAGCTTCCGGTACGGATATAACACTATCGCGCCCCTGTATGATGTGGGGCTTCAGGTTGTTTACCTTAAAGTAGGCCTTATCTATACCCTTTATGGTAGCTACGCGTTGGTCATCCTCGCTAGTCACCAGCACATTATCTTCCAGCACATGGGTATAGGCTGCTACGCCTTTTGTACCGGTGATAATATTATATACATCGGTAGGTGGTGCGAAGAACTTGCCCCTTGCCGCGGTTATTTTTATTTCAGGATAAAAAGACTTGTACAGGTCGCGCACCAGGTGGGTGAAACCATTGAATACCGAAAACAGAATAATCATGGCACAACTGGCAACACCAATAGCTACCATGCTGATGCGCGATAGTATGGGCACAGCATTGCCCGAGCGCTTGCCGCGCAGGTATCGGAATGCCAGTTGCCATACCAGTGTTTTATTCATCGGCTGCGCCTGTTTGGGGACGGCTGTTGCGTTCCTCCTCTATCTTCTTGAATATCTCATCCATCTTAAACACATAGTCGAGCGTATCATCATTAAAGAATACCAGTTCTGGCACGCGGCGCAACTGGTCCTTCACGCGCTGCCCCAGCAGGTTGCGAAATTCTTTGGTACGTGCTTTTATATCGTGCATCAGCTTTTCCGGCTCTTTTATTTGGAAAAGCGAGAGGTATATACGTGCCTCCAACAGGTCGGGGGTTACCATTACTTTAGATATAGACACCATGCCGCCATCTATTACATTAATACCCTCGCGCTGAAAAATACCGCTCATTTCTTCCATTACCAGTTGGCCTACCTGCTTCTGGCGCTTGCTTTCTTCCATAGTAGTGTCAATTTACGGGTAAAGTTAATTGAAAAGGCATTTTTAATAAGCCAATTCCTGTACTTTCATTAAATTCGTCGGTTCAAATCCATTGATAAATAATGAAAAAAGTATTGTTGCCCATTTGTGTGGCTGCTGTTATCGGCACCCTCGTTTCGTGTGAAGAGAAAGGGCCGCTGATTAATACAGGTGGTGGCGTATCTGAAGACACTACTTATATGGCTACTGTTGAAGCCAAGCAAAACAGGATGTCATTAATAGAAGAGTTTACAGGTGCCAGCTGTGCCCCTTGCCCCAAAGGCCACAAGCTTATCTATGGCGAATCGGGTATCAAATCGCAACACCCCAACCAGGTGGCCGTTATTGCCTACCATATTTTCGACTTCAACCAGGCAGAACCGGTGCACGATAAATCGAAATACGATTTCCGTACTGCCGATGCATCTGACGTAGGTAAAACCATATTTGGCGGTATCGTGCAAATGCCGATAGCCGGCGTGGACAGAACAAGTGAGAACAACGCGTACTTATACAGTACCGGCGCCTGGAGCAATAAAGTAACTACAGACCTAACCAAAGGCACGCCTGTAAATATCACCATCACATCTACCTACAACGCTACAACAAGAGATGTAGTGGCCAAAGTAAAGGTGGCTTATACAGAGGATGTAAATAAGAAACAAAACCTGACATTAGCCATCATAGAAAACAAGATAATCGACGCTCAGAAATCGCTGGACCAACAAGAGCCGATACTGGACTATGAGCACAACAGCGTACTAAGAGATATTATCACTCCATTCTACGGTTCACCGGTACTGGATTCATTGGCTACTAAAACAGCAGGCCGTGTGTACGAGCGTACCTTCAGGTTCAATGTAAAAGACACCTGGAAAGTGGAGAACTGTCAGCTGGTAGCCTTCATTCACAATAATGAAGGAAATGACAAAGAAGTGATACAGGCTGCTGAAGTACACGTTACCGAATAGTAGGCATTATCAAATAACTTTTATTTATTTGCCCTGTATTTTACAGGGCATTTTTTTTGCATCCCCGCATATCCATACCATCAAATATTGGCAAGCTTATTATGGGCCTTGTCCTCTTTATCCTGCTTTGGAACCAATGCGGCTATTTATTCTGGAACATTGCCCGTACCGGCTGTTACTATTATGTGCGCCAGCACAGGAAAGCGATTGCCATGCGCGACACCATTGTGATAGACAAAGCAACTTATAAAGGCAATGCTGACCTGGTGTGGATGAAACATGATGAGGTAAGATACAAAGGGCAGATGTTTGATATAAAACACTGCTATGAACGAGACGGTTATGTAGTGCTGGCAGGGCATTATGACAAGCTGGAGAATAAGCTGTTTAAAATACTATTCAAGTGGCTGGCAAATGATGATGATGACGGAAAAAACAAACATAACCGGCAACACCAATGGTGTTTCGATGTTTTGCTCCCAACCCATACATTCAGCCTTGCATATTATCCATCTCACACCGTCGCCCGTTTCCCGGCAATAACCCTGCATATGCCGCACGGGTGGCGCACCGTTGCCCTGCAGCCACCGGAGGCGTTTCTTTCATAACAAAAATGATAAGAAACAGCAATCATTACTTACCAATAAAATAACAACATGCAACGCAGCATCATAGCCATGCTTGCCGGTGTATTGGCCATACATAGTGCCAATGCCCGGCAGGATAGCACTTTGCATCCGGTAGCACTGGATGAATTCATTTTTTCAGCAAACAAATTCAGAGAAAATAAAAAGAATATAGCCCAACAGATACAACTCATTAATTCAAAAGAAGCCACATGGGCCTCTCCGCAA
>CAMLKS010000104.1 GCA_946480675.1 uncultured Bacteroidota bacterium | reverse complement strand
GGGACAATAACACTAACGATTATGTAAATTATGCGTTAGAAACATTTGCGTATCATAGCGCCGGGCAGCCATCGCTCCATACTGAATTTACCTGGGAAAACAATATCTGGCGGCCTTTTAAGGAAGAAAAGTGGCAGTATTACCCCAACGGAAAAGTGAAGATAGACAGCCTGATAAATATAGATATGGCAGGTAAACGCCTGCCGCTTTATGGCGTGTACCATATTTACAATGCAGCAGGGCTTGAAGATACGGTATATCTTACGTACTGGGCAAACGGCCTACTCTTCACTCACACACGTGCGCATTATATCTATAATGCCGACAACCAGCTTACCCGTCGCGTGGCACTCACATGGGATCATGTAAATAATGTGTGGGGTATGGGTGTCGGCACATCCGATGAAGTATATCACTTTGCCCGGGTAAATGGTATCCATAAACTCAACAGCAACATTGCTGGCATCCACCTGTACCCCAACCCTGCGGGCAGCTTTGTGAATGTGGATGTGAAGGTGGAAAGGCAGCAACCCTATACGGTAACTATACACAACAGCACAGGTGCCGTAATGCGCCAATGGGAAGAGAAGGGCAGCAACCGCCGTATGATAAGCACTACCGACCTGCAGGCGGGCAACTACATTGTAACCATACGCAGTGGCAGTGATGTGCAGAGCGCGCAGTTTGTAATAGCACGATAGCAATGAAGTAATTTTTATACAAAAAAAGCCACCTATTAGCAGGTGGCTTTTCCTTTTTATGAATATCATTGCTATCACTCCTTCATCACCTTGCCACTTGCCAGTTGCGCACTGCCATTGCTTACACGGTAGTAATACATACCTGCGGGTAATGATGCCATGGGCAGGGTGATGTTGTGTTTTCCGGCATTGTATTGTTTTTTTGTTGTCGTATATACTACGCGGCCATGTACATCTGTAAGGGTGATGGCGAATGCCTGGGACTCTTGCAGGGATATTTCCAGCGTAGTGTTCCCTTGTGTAGGATTGGGGTATATGGTAGTGTTCAGCCCATAGTTGCCAACTGAATTTATATGCGTGGTAGTAGTATCTTTTATGCGAAAGAGCTCACGCCCCATGGCTGTATCGAGGGCCCGGAAATACAGGTCGCCCTGGAACTCGGTGAACTCGAAAGGCTGACTGCCCGTGTTGCCGGGGTATAGTACGGTCATCTGTGGCGGGTTGATGCCATCGTATATCCATAGCTCGGTACCTTCTACACTATCTTCGGCACAGAAGTATAGTTTGCCCTTATATGCTTTCAGGCTTACAGGCTCGCCACCATCGGCACCTGTGCGAAATTCGAATGCCAGCGAAGTGTTGCCGGTTGTGATATCATACTTATACAGCTCATTGCCATTGGTACCGTTGGTGCCCGAAAAGTAGATGGCATTATTATAGACCGCCAGTTTTTGCAGCATCAGCAAACTGATACTGCTGCCCGCACCGGGGTTTACATCTGTAAGACGGGTGGGTGCTGTTGTGCCATCATAGCTCCACAGTTCGTCGCCATGTGTAGTAGTGCCTGCTACAAAATAGAGTTTGCCATTGTGTACCGTAAAGCTGCGCGGGGAGCCGGATGCTGTGCCGGGGTCGATGTCATGCACCAATACTACAGACGACTGGCCGGGTGTGTAGGAATATAGTTCTAAACCTGTAGCTCCATTGTCGCTCGTCATATACAGCTTACCATTAAAGGCAACCATCTGGCTACCATAAAAGGTTCCGAACACGTTTCTTACCAGCGTGTTTTCTGCGTCGGTAAGCGGGTTGTATACATGCAGGTCGCGGAGCGATGCGCCTTGCGCACTGTAGTATAGCAGGTTGTTCATGGCCACCAGGTTTGTGGGGTCGGGGTCGGTGTAATATGTGGCTGCATGTGCGGGCTTTACAGGGTTGGTACCGTCGTACACATACAGGTAGGCACTGGTACTTGCAGCCGTGCGTGCTGCAAATACCAGATGGTTATTCACCATCGCAGCTGGGTGGTCTTCCCAAGAAACGGTATGTGCATTGCAATCGGTATAGTTATAGATATCTTTCAGCAGGGTAAAGGTGGGGGTAACACCGCCTGTAGTGTACATCATTTCCTGCCCTGCATCATGTGTGCAGGCATAAAAGTATAGCTTGTCTTTAGACGGTACCATTGCTATCGGCATACCATGATTGCCTGGGCCGGGGTATATTTCGAATTTTTCAATGATTTGTGCATAGCTGCCCATGTGCATGATGAGCATAGATAGTAACAGGGTGATATTTTTCATAAAAACGTATTGTGGAAAGGGTTAAATATACGGCAAAAAAATAAGCCCCTCGCAGGGGAGGGGCCTGAAATATGTTGAGGCTGCTATCACTCCTTCATTACCTTACCGCTCGCCATTTGCACGTTGCCATTGCTTACACGGTAGTAATATATGCCTGCGGGCAGTGACTGCATGGGCAGGGTAATGCGTTGTGTGCCTATGTTGTACTGTTTTGATGGTATGGTGTGTACGGCGCGGCCATATACGTCTGCAAGGGTGATGGCGAATGCCTGCGCCTCTTGAAGGGATATTTCCAGCGTAGCGGCATCGTGTGCGGGGTTGGGGTGTACTGTTATCTTTCCTTTTAATGGAATGGTGGCGATGTGCGAAGGTGTATCTGTAGTATCGGGTGGGTAATATGCGGTAGTATCTGTAAGACGGTACAACACTTCACCCCCGGTAAGGCCCGGACGTGCACTGAAGTATATCTGGTCTTTAAACACCGTAAGATGGCCCGTGCCACTAAAAACGATGCCATTTAAATTTATTTCCTGCGGTGCAGTGGTATCGTTGTATGTCCATAAATGCAGCTGTTTTGCGCTATAGGTGGATATGAAAAGTATTTTGTTTCTGAAAGGTGTCAACAACTGCGCTATGTTTTTATCGACCGGTCCGAAGTCATGAGCAATGGATGTATTGCCTGTAGCTGTTTCATATTTATATAGCCGACTATCAGTAGTGGCAGTAAATGGCGCTGAAAAGTAGATGTTGTTATTGTACCCGATAATAGACCTTGCTAAGGAAACCACGCCGGGAGGTATATTGCTGTTGGTAAGGCGTACCGGTGGATTGGTGCCATCATAGCTATACAGGTCTTTATACAAGTTGTCTATGGCCAAAAAATACAGGGTATTGTTGTAGACGTATAGTGGGAAAGGGCCGTTGCTGCCCGCACTTGTGATGTGTGCGGCTACGGAAAACGTATCGCTGACACCGGGTGTGTGTACAAGCAAGTCGCCGGTGCTGGACTCTGTAAAGTATATCTTGCCTTTAAAGTAAGCGATATCCGTTATCTGTTTTTTGGAAAGGTCGAAATGGGTATGCTGTTTCCATTGCTGTGTGGCCGGGTTGTAGCTATGTAGCTGGCCCATAGCCACCAGGTATAGCAAACTGCCCGCGGGCGTTAACAGGTGCGGGCCTATATCTTTACCGGTATATGGATCAGTAATTGCCTGCGGTGGATTGGTGCCATCATACCGCCATAACCTTCTGCCGCCGGCAAAGGATGCCCCCCCACTAAAATACATGGTATCATTCCATACAAGGGTGGCGCGATAATACCCACCACCTACATGCAGCTCGCCAATATTGTTGGATGGATTAATGTCAAAAGCCAGTTGTGGTTGTCCGTTACTGTCTATCATGCGCATTTCGTGCCCATAAGCTGTATCCTGCGCATAGAAGTACAATTTGCCTTTATAGGTTGTAAAATCGCTTATGTAGGCGCTATTGGCATGGGTGGGTATAAAGTCATCAAACTCTTCCAGTACATATTGTGCGGAAGCCATCATGCAGATAACCAGCATAAGGCAAAGGAGGGTAAACTTTTTCATATAGGTTTTTTAATTAAGGGTTTATAAATATACTGCTCCTGTGCTGCTATATACTGTATAGCTTCTTTTTCTAATGAGATTTTAATTATGATAACAATAAAGCCCCTCGTAGTGAGGGGCTTTGGTATGCTTAGGGCATTTCTTATCACTCCTTCACCACCTTACCACTCGCCAGTTGCATATTGCCATTGCTGATGCGGTAATAATACACGCCTGCGGGTAATGCCTGCATGGGGATGGTGATGCGTTGTGTGCCTGCGTGGTATGGTGTGGATGGTATGGTATGTACCGTGCGGCCTTGTGCGTCGGTAAGGGTTACTTCCAATGTTTGCTGTTGGCGCAGGGATATTTCCAGCGTGGCGGCATCGTGTGTAGGGTTGGGGTGCAGGGTGGTGCTTACCTGCTTATTGATGCCGGCAACGGATGCCGGTATGTCTGTAAACTTAAACAGTTCGTACCCGCCCGCCTCTGTAAAGGCTGTGAAGAAAAGGCTATTGCCCTGCGTGGTTAGCTGCAGCGGGTCGCTATCATCGGGGCCGGGATTTACATCGGCTGCCAGCGTGGCGGTGTCGCCATCGTACTGCCACAGTTCGCGGCCATGAGCGGCATCGGTGCCCGAAAAGAATAGCTTATCGTTATACACGCACAGCGATTGTACGTCTATACTTTTCACCGTGCTTTTATATACCACCGCCGATTTTTCGGTAACCGGATTGTACTGCACCAGCTGATAATACATATCGGATGTGCGGGCTACATAATATACCTTGTCGTGGTAGGCTGCTATGGTGTTGCCTTCGCGCAGTGCGCCTACAGCGGCTACATCCATCTGGCTGTTTACCGATATGCACTTTGGTGCCGATATGCCATCGTACATAAAGATGCCCGCGCCTATCATGGGGGCTGTGCCGTAGAAGTATAGCCTGTTGTTTATAACGGTGTAGGTATTGGCATCCTGTATCACAAAGCCGGGCCATACATCCTGCAGCAGTTGGGTGGTATCGGCTACCGGGTCGTGCACATATAGTTCGCCGTGTTTATTTCGGTCGCGCGATGTGAAGTACACTTTATTCTGAAAACCGATGATGTCTGTAATGGTATTATCGTTCACAACCAGGCTGGTTACTTTTTTGGCTTCATTGCCAGCTACCTTGTAGCGCCATAGCTGCTGACCATTATAATTATATACACCGGCAAAGAACAACTGTTCTGGCAGGGGTGCCATGATAGCCCCATTCACAAAGCCGGGATACAGCGGCAGCAGGTCGACCGTGAGGGTGGGCGCGCCGGTAGTATTCAGCTTATAGGGGCCATAGTATTTGCCATCATACCCCCAGAAATACAGCTCTTCTTTAAACACGCTGATGGGGCGGCGGTCGTCGGTAAAGGTATGTGCGAAAGGCACATTGCCGGGGTGGATGTCGGCCACCATAGCGGGTGCCGTGTTTTCATTTACCCGCCATAGCTCCTGCCCGTGCAGGCTGTCATTGGCATAGAAATATACATTGCCTGCATACGTGGTAAGCCCTATAGGCGTAGAGGTTTGGAAGCCGGGGTAAATATCGTAGGCCGTAATGCCGTATTGGGCATGGGCGGCAAAAGCAGTAAGTAATATAGAAAGGGAGAGTAGCCGTTTTTTCATATACGAGGTTTGTGGTGCTACCTAAAATTACGCTTTTAGGCAGGGATACTGTGTATCGGGTTTGTCATTTATTTGTTTTGCTTTTACCTTGCACGGTGTATGCCTGCAGCCCAGTTGAAAGACTATTATAAAATACTGGAAGTATCGCCCAATGCCACCACAGAGGTGATAAAGAAGGCATACCGCGCGCTGGCATTCAAATACCACCCCGATACCAACCCCGGCAATGCGTATGCCACGCACCATTTTCACGAGATACAGGAAGCTTACAATGTGCTGCAGCACGATGCCCTGCGCCGCAAGTATGATGAAGAGCGCTGGCTGAATGGTATGAGCAACCGTGCCAAAGACCAGGTGGTGATAACCCCGCAATGGATACTGCGCGAAGCTACCCGGCTGGAACGACATATGGCCACCGTGGATACCTACCGCATGAGCCACAGCGCCCTGTACGACTATATAACGCTGCTGCTGGGCGATAGCCATATGGCCATATTGCAGCAGGCGGGCGATACGGACACCAACCACCACATAGTGCGCACCCTGCTGAAAAGCACCGCTACGCTGAAGCACCCGTATATGCAGGCGCTGCAGCCCCGCCTGGTGCAGCTGGCAGGCGCAGATAATGCCCTGCTGGAAAACATATATACCCAGGTGCTGCAAAGCGGCCGCAAAGCCCGGTGGGAGCGGTATAAACCCATTTTTATAGTGCTTACGGCATTGCTGCTGTGTGTATTGATGTACCTGTGGGCACGTGTAAAATACCCCCGCTAACCCTGCATTAACTACCCGTAGGCCTATGGACGGGAATAGCTATATTTGTATTGTTTATATATTTTACCTATGTACGCTATGGCAAAGCACACATCGACCGAAGATTTATTTGTGAGGGAAATGATACTGCATGGCAGGCCGGAACGGGCATGCCGGGAGGCATTTCCGCATATGGCGCCGGAGCATGTAGCCGATGCCATTGCCTACATGATGGATGACCCGGAGGTGCGCGCCCGTATAGATGCCGGCATCATATACTTTTACCGCGAACACCTCACCAATATAGAGGTGCCACCCATTAAGGAAGTGAGCATAGCCGAGCGCCGGGCCTTGCTGAAGAAAATAATAGCAGGCGAACGCAAACACCCCAGCTATGTGCGCAATGGCGATGTGCTGCAAATGGTAATGCTGCCACCTACGGAAGAAGAGATACGCGATGCCATACGCATGGATAAAGAGCTGGAAGCACTGGAGCTGAACCTGCGCCAATTATAAGTTTTACCCCCACATTGATCTATCATATTTACCAGGCCCTCATTTCGGGTAAGAGAGAGAATTTTTAGGTTTAATTGTATTTATTGTTTATAATTTGTATTTTTGCTGTACAAATTGAGAAGCTCTAAGTCCTAAATCTTAAATCCTAATACCCAATTCCCAATTCCTACCACTATGTATCATGAAAACCCCAAGTACAAGGAAGTATTCTATAGCCGTGTGCACAACCTGCGCTTTTACATGCCCGAAGATGCCGCCAATGGCTACCACATGAGCCGCTATGTGGCGGCAGGCGCACAAAACATATATGCCGCCGGTGGTGCTACCAAAGAGCTGCTGGGGCAGATGATGGATAAGATGCTGGAGCTGTGCAATGATGAAAAAAGCACCAAGACACTGCGCACCGATATAGCCACACTGGCCAATAATATAAAGTACCGCCTGCGCTACCCGGTAGATGAAGACTGCGGCCTGCGTATGGGGGCGATATATACCTTTGTAGAAGGTGAAGCTGCTGACACTACCGAAGACTACTGGACCAGCCGAAAAGTGGCACTGGCCAAAGGCGATGCTACCCAGAATATACCACCCGACCCGGAGCTGTACGCTTTTTTTTTAAGCATCGGGATACCATACACGCCATCATGGAGCGAACAGTTGGCTATTTTGACCGATTCGAACTATTTCAGCCAAAGAACGGAAATGCTGAACGGGCTGCTGCCGCAAGCACCACATCTGTAGGTGCGCAGGTAGATGCCTGGTATGATGGCTTTTGGGACATCAGCATGAAATACTGCGAAGGCAATATACAAGCCGCCGAATACCTGATGGATACCAGTGTGTTTATGTTCTATTACCGCATTAAGCAAAAAGCGCACTATGCACAATGGCACAATGAACAGCAGCAGCGGAGGAGTAGTTAGCAATATGGAGTGCTGCAACAAGCATATGCAAAATAAAAGCCCGCAGTGGAGAGCGGGCTTTTATTGCTAATAATATTCGTAAGTGTAGGTATAAGATACCCCTGTATTGTCAGGGAGCGTTAATAGTTTTTTGGTAGGATTATTATGGTCATCGGTAGCC